>JBILWQ010000342.1:0-4143 GCA_044369805.1 Phycisphaerales bacterium | reverse complement strand
AGAGCGCGCCTGTGGGGTTATTGGGATTAATCACCACAATTCCTTTGGTGCGGGAGGAAATCTTTTGCTTGATATCTTGAATATCGGGGAACCATCCGGCTTCTTCATCACACACGTAATGGATGGGTTTCCCTCCAGAAAGGCCAACGGAAGCGGTCCATAAAGGATAATCCGGCGCGGGAACCAGCACCTCATCACCCGAGTTAAGTAACGCGTTCATGCTCATGACGATCAGTTCAGAAGCGCCATTGCCTAAATAGACGTCTTGCTCGGTAACGCCGATGAGCCCTTTCTTTCTGGCATAGGCGGCCACCGCTTGACGCGGGGCAAGCATTCCTTTCGAGTCGGTATACGCGGCAGAAGTCGGCAATTCACGAACCATCGTCTCAATCACATTCGAAGGAGCCTCAAACCCAAACGCGCCGACATTCCCTAAATTGAGCTTAATGACCGTCTCGCCTGAGGCTTCCATCTCGAGGCATTTCTGTAAGACGGGTCCACGAATGTCGTAGCAAACATCGTACAATTTTTGAGATTTTTTAATGTCCTTCATGGCGATTCCTTGGGCCTATTTTTTGAGCATCCATCGCCAAGCATGTTCAACCATTTGTTCTAACGCTGAGTATCTGGGCGAAAAACCTAATTCCTGTTTTGCGAGTGAAGCATCTGCGATCAATCTCGCAGGGTCCCCTTCACGGCGAGCAGACTCTATCACTTTCAAGGGCTTGCCGGTGATTTTTTTGGCGACGTCAATCACTTCCTGCACCGAAAACCCTTGTCCATTGCCTAAATTGTACGCTCGACTGTTGCCGTGTTCTAATAAAAATTTCAGCCCTAAAAGATGCGCCTGACAGAGGTCTGACACATGCACATAATCTCGAATGCACGTACCATCGGGCGTGCTGTAATTTCGACCAAAAAGTGTGATGGCCGCTCGCTTGCCTTCAATCGCTTCAAGCACCAGAGGAATGAGATGCGTTTCAGGTTCATGGCGTTCCCCCACTCGGCTCAGCGGATCGGCTCCCGCGGCATTGAAATATCGAAAAATAATGGATTTTAAGCCATACGCTCGATCGTAATCTTCCAAAATCTGTTCGACCATGAGCTTCGATCGACCGTAAGGATTGACTGGGTTTTTAGGATGCTGCTCATCGATCGGCAAAGCAATCGGCTCCCCAAATACCGCCGCCGTGGAGGAAAAAATCAATCGATTCACCCGAGCTTCTCGCATGGCATCCAGCAAATTCAGGGTATTGGCGAGATTATTTTGATAATACTTCGCCGGGTCTTTCACCGACTCGCCGACTTGAATAAATCCCCCAAAGTGCATGACCGCCGTAAAAGCATGTTCTTTAAACACTCGTTTCAATAAAACAGGGTCCCCAAAAGACCCTTGAATCAGCGTTTCGTTCAATACGGCATCCGGGTACCCGGTCGAAAAATCATCCAAAATCACGGGCTCATAACCCTGCTCTCTCAGGGCCAAATTCATATGCGACCCGATATAACCCGCTCCGCCGACGACTAAAACTTTATCCATGATTCCCCTTAAATCGCCTGACGACCGATTGAATAATAGTGAAGGCCGAGCGACTTTAAATAATTCGGCTGGTAGAGATTTCTGCCGTCAAAGATGACTTGATCTTTCAATGCGGCTTTAAGCTCTAAGAAATCCGGACTTCGAAATTCCATCCATTCGGTCACGACGACTAAGGCATTCGCATTGATCAAGGCAGACTGACTGGTCGGGCAAAGGGTCAGCCCTTTCCCCAAAAATGCTGAATATTTTTCGGCAATCGCGGTATTGGCTTTGGGGTCATAGGCTTGAATGATCGCACCCCTTTGCAAAAGCCCTTCGATGAGCACCAACGAGCTCGCACTTCGAATATCATCGGTATTGGGTTTAAAGGCTAAGCCCCATAGCGCAAAGACTTTCCCTCGAACCGAATCCGAAAAATGCTGATCAATCTTTTTGAGTAGTCGCGATTTTTGCGTCTCATTCACCTCGTGAACGGCGCTCAAAATGGCGGCTTTTTCGCCATGGCTTTCGGCGATAAATTTCGCGGCGAGCACATCTTTGGGAAAGCACGACCCGCCATATCCACAGCCCGGATACGTAAAGTCATAGCCGATGCGCTGATCCGCGCCGATGCCAAGCCGAACTTGTTCAATATCCGCCCCTACGGCTTCGGCAATCCGGCTCATTTCATTCATAAAACTAATTTTGGTGGCGAGCATCGCATTTGCCGCATATTTGGTGAGCTCAGCGGAGCGAATATCCATCACCATGAGTTTATCGTGATTGCGATTAATGGGCGCATACAGCGCGCGCATGACGCGTGTGGCCTCTTCAGAGTCGACCCCAATCACAATCCGATCGGCTCGCATAAAATCCTGAACGGCGCTGCCTTCTTTAAGGAATTCAGGGTTCGAAACCAGGCTGAACTTACTGATGTCAGGCGTCGCCATCGTCGCTAAAATCCAGCCTCGAACTTGATCGGCCGTCCCCACGGGCACGGTTGATTTATTCACCACAATCGTTCGACTCCCCGCCGATTTGTGAGTTAAAAACTGCCCGATCGTCTTGGCGACGGACTCAACGTATTGCATATCGACGCTTCCATCGGCTTGAGGCGGCGTGCCGACGGCCACGAAAATAATATCGCCATGCAGAACAGCTTTTTCGGCATCGGTCGTAAAATGCAATCGACCGCTGGCTAAGTTCTCTTGCAACAGTTTGTCGAGGCCCGGCTCATAAATCGGCGACTCTCCTTTTGACAATTTTTCGACTTTGCGAGGATCAATATCCACACAACACACGTCATTCCCGAGCTCCGCAAAACAACTGGCGGTGACAAGACCCACATATCCTGAACCAAACACACTGATTTTCATCAGAGATTCCTTAATTTTTTGAACTAAAAAGTGAAAGCGGCATGGCCGTGATTTTCTCTGCTAAAGGGAAAGGATGATCGCCGGGATAAATCACGGTCAGGGAATCTAACGCTAACGCGTCGATTGCTTGCCTCATCGAATTCGTCACCACGGGACTTTTAGAATATTTAAACTCAAAGCCCAATTTTTTCCCCTCATGAAAAACAAGCAAATCCAATTCCGCCTGAGAATGTACGGCCCAAAAGAAACAATTTTCAGGTTGGGCGCCCAACGTTGCAATGACTTGTTCCAAGGCAAACCCTTCCCAAGAAGACCCTAATTTAGGATGAAGCTGAAGCTGTTCAACTCGAGTCATTTGCAATAACGCATGCAAAATGCCCGAGTCTCGGAGATATACCTTGGGAGACTTGACTTGTCGTTTATTCAAATTAGCCGAAAAGGGCCGAAGAATACGAACCATAAAAGTGTGATGCAAAATATCCAAATAACGTGAAACCGTCGGGGCACTGACCCCCAAAGATTGGGCCAGTTGTGCAGCATTAAAAATATTTCCATGGGAATAAGCGAGCATGGTCCAAAACTGATGCAGCTTAAGGGGCGAAATCTCTATGCCAAATCGTCGAATCTCAAGCTCCAAGTAAGTCCGGATATAATGCTCCCGCCACAGAAAGCTATCCTGAAAAGCTTCCGCTAAATAGCTTTTGGGAAACCCTCCCCGCTCCCACAATCGATCCAGGTTATCGACTTCGGAAAGATTAAACGGGGTCAATTCCAAATAGACAATTCGACCAGCCAGGGTTTCCGAGGATTGCAGCAATAGTTCTCTCGACGCACTTCCGAGCAACAAATAACGCTGACTCAAAGACGGATCATCGTGTAGCGCTCGCAATGTTTTAAATAATTCGGGTTGCTCTTGAATTTCATCGATGATGATCAACCCTGAAAGCTGAGATAAAACCAATTCGGGCTCCTGAAGTCGAGCCAAGTCAGAAGGCCTTTCCAAATCAAAATAATTTTGGTTTTGGGTCACAGAAACCACTTCTCCGTAGAACCTAGCCAAGGTAGATTTTCCACACTGCCTTGGCCCAAGAATCGCCACGATCTTATGGCTTGCAAAAGCCGTTTCGACTTGCTGAATAAATCGAGTTCTATAAATCATCGTTCCCCCGGGCATGATTGTATTGAAAGTAAAATATTCTACTCAATTTTATGAAAATAAAAAACTTTACTTTCGTTTTTCACCAGGGC
>JBILWQ010000204.1:0-4153 GCA_044369805.1 Phycisphaerales bacterium | reverse complement strand
AAGGTCACCATCGAGATCAGCAACACCACCCCCCTGCCGGCCCGCATCTACGCCAACGAGGGCATCGCCCAGATGGTGTTCCTGAAGGCCAGCCGCACCTGCACCCGCAGCTACGCGGACAAGGGCGGGAAGTATCAGGACCAGACCGGACTCACGCTGCCCATGGTCGATGGCGTCAAGCCGCCGCCCGCGGGCTGAACGACACCACCCCGCCCACGGATCGGGCGGACCCGTTTTCACCTCTCACGCCTCACGAACCAGGACGGACCGACCATGCGAATCCACCGCCGCTTCACCCAGGCCAATCAGGACGTCTACGGCAGCATCGAGTGGGCCACCCGCTCCAGTCGCATCTCCAACAGCGACGGCAGCACCGTCTTCGAGATGAACGACGCTGAGATCCCCGCCAGCTGGAGCCAGCTGGCCACGGACATCGTGGTCAGCAAGTACTTCCGAAAGGCTGGCGTGCCGCAGGTCGGCAAGGATGGCACGCCCAAGGTGGATGCCGCCGGCAAGCCGGTGCTGGGCCCGGAGAAGTCGGTCAAGCAGGTGGTCCACCGACTGGCAGGCTGCTGGCGTCACTGGGGCGAGAAGTTCGGCTACTTCGCCAGCAGCAAGGACGCGCAGGCCTTTTACGACGAGATCGCCTGGATGCTGCTCAACCAGGTTGCCGCCCCCAACAGCCCGCAGTGGTTCAACACCGGTCTCAACTTCGCCTACGGCATCAACGGCCCGGCCCAGGGCCACTGGATCGCCGACCACGCCACCGGCGCCTGCTCGCTGGCCGCCGACGCCTACAGCCATCCACAGCCCCACGCCTGCTTCATCCAGGCCGTGCGCGACGACCTGGTCGGCGAGGGCGGCATCATGGATCTCTGGACGCGCGAGGCGCGCCTGTTCAAGTACGGCTCGGGCACCGGCACCAACTTCAGCCACCTGCGCGGCGAGAATGAACCGCTCTCCGGCGGCGGAAAGTCCAGCGGCCTGATGAGCTTCCTGAAGATCGGTGACCGCGCGGCCGGCGCCATCAAGAGCGGCGGAACCACCCGCAGGGCCGCCAAGATGGTCTGCCTGGACGTGGATCACCCGGACATCGAGGCCTTCGTGAACTGGAAGGTGCGCGAGGAGCTGAAGGTGGCCGCCCTGGTCGAGGGCGCCAAGCACTTCACCACCGAGCAGAAGGAGACCGCCCAGCGGCTGGGCCTGAAGCTCGACCTCGACTTCAACGGCGAGAGCTACTACACGGTCAGCGGCCAGAACAGCAACAACTCGGTCCGCCTGAGCGACGAATTCATGGAGGCGGTCGACGCCGACGCCGACTGGACGCTCACCCGACGCACCGATGGCAAGGTGGCGAAGACGCTGAAGGCCCGCGATCTCTGGCAGCAGATCAACTTCGCCGCATGGCGGTGCGCCGACCCCGGCGTGCAGTACGACAGCACCATCAACGCCTGGCACACCTGTCCGCAGGGTGGCCGCATCAACGCCAGCAACCCGTGCAGCGAGTACATGTTCCTGGACAACACGGCGTGCAACCTGGCCAGCATCAACCTGCTGAAGCTGTATGACCCCGAGACCCGCACGTTCGACCTGGACGCGTACGAGCACGCCATCAGTCTGTGGACGGTGGTGCTCGAGATCAGCGTGCTCATGGCGGCATTCCCCTCGCGGGAGATCGCCGAACTGAGCTGGAAGTACCGAACGCTGGGCCTGGGCTACGCCAACCTGGGCGCCCTGCTCATGCAGGCGGGCATCCCGTACGACAGTGACCAGGCCCGCGCGCTGTGCGGCACGCTCACGTCCATCCTGACCGGCCGCAGCTACGCCGCCAGCGCGCTGCTGGCCGCCGAGCACGGTCCCTTCGATGGCTTCGCCGAGAACCGCGAGGACATGCTGCGGGTCGTTCGCAACCACCGCCGCGCGGCCTACGGCATCTCCCGAAATGCCGAGGAGTGGGAATCGCTCCGCATCCGCCCGGTGCCCATCGATCACGACCTGTTCAAGGCCGGCAAGGTCACGCTGTCCAACGCCGGCGACATCCTCTCACGCTCCCTGGCTGCCTGGGATGACGCCCTGCTGTTCGGCACTAAGTTCGGTTTCCGCAACGCCCAGGTCACCGTGATCGCCCCCACGGGCACCATCGGCCTGCTCATGGACTGCGACACCACGGGCGTGGAGCCCGACTTCGCACTGACCAAGTTCAAGAAGCTCGCCGGTGGCGGCTACTTCAAGATCGCCAACCAGAGCCTGCGACCCGCGCTGAAGGCCCTGGGCTACGGGGCCGATCAGATCGACGAGATCCTGGCCCACGTCATGGGCACCCTCAGCCTGGACACCCCCATGCCGGACACGCAGGGCCGCATCCCGGCCACGGGACCCACGTTCCGGCAGCATCTGGCGTCCCGCGGCTACACCGGCGACGACCTGGTGGCCGTCGAGAACCAGCTGCCCACGGTGTTCGAGCTGGGCTTCGCCTTCAGCGCCTGGGGCATGCCCGAGGCGGTGCTGCGCAAGGCGGGCATCGATCCGGTGAATGCCAAGGCCGACATGAAGTTCGACGGCCTGAAGGCCCTGGGCCTGAAGCGGAAGCAGGTCGCGGCGCTCAACCGCCGCATCTGCGGCACGCAGACTGTCGAGGGTGCCCCGCACCTGAAGGCGGAGCACCTGCCCGTGTTCGATTGCGCCAACAAGTGCGGTCCCACCGGCACCCGCTACATCCACTCCGAGGGCCACATCCGCATGATGGCGGCGGCCCAGCCCTTCATCTCGGGTGCCATCTCCAAGACGATCAACCTGCCCGCCGAGGCCTCGGTCGACGAGATCGGCGCCAGCTACCGCCTCAGCTGGGAACTGGGCCTGAAGGCCAACGCGCTCTACCGCGACGGCAGCAAGCTCAGCCAGCCGCTCTCCACCAAGACCGACGTGGAGCGCGACGAGGAGGACACCGAGGGTCTCGAGGAGTCCGCCCCCGCGGGGGAGCTCGAGGGTTCGGTGGCGTTCAGCCAGGCCGCGACGCCTGCGGAGGCGGCGCCTGCGATCTCGACCTCGACGACATCATCCGGCTACCTCGCCCTGGATCCGGAGGTCCTAGCCGAGGGTGACCGCATGGTCGAGCGCATCGTCGAGCGCGTGGTGGAGCGGGTGATCGAACGGCCCATGCGGCGTCGGCTGCCCGAGACCCGCGGCAGCATCACCCACAAGTTCAACGTGGCGGGCCACGAGGGGTACCTCATCGTGGGTCTCTACGAGGACGGCCGCCCCGGCGAACTGTTCATCACCATGGCCAAGGAAGGCAGCACCATCGGCGGACTCATGGACTCGCTCGGCACCGCGATCAGCGTGGCCCTGCAGTACGGCGTGCCCGTGGAGAGCCTGGTGACCAAGTTCGCGCACCAGCGGTTCGAGCCGATGGGCATGACCACCAACTCGGACATCCCCTTCGCCAAGAGCCTGGTGGACTACATCTTCCGGTGGATGGGCATGCAGTTCATCGCCGGCTACCGCGACCAGAACGCACCGCGGCGACCCGCGTCCGTCGCCGCACCGCAGCCGGCGGAGCCGGCGGCGGAACTCTCGGGACGCACCGTCAAGGAGGACACTGGATGGCAGCAGCGCATGGAAGGCGGCTCCAGCCGCGCCGGCGGCAGGATGTCGCCGGACGGCATGGGCGTGTCGGATTCCGTCCCGGACAGCGTCGACGGCCCGGCGAGGATCGCCTCGATCCTTGCCGGCTCTGTGCACGGGCACGAGTCGGACGCGACGATGGACGCCGCTTCGGGTGGGGTTTTGAGCGTGGAGACGCAGACCACCGCCACCGTCGTCGTCAGGCAGCACGCCACCGTGCTTGACCAGTCGAACGCTTCGCTCATGGGCGATGCGCCGGCCTGCGACGGCTGCGGATCCATCACGGTGCGGAACGGCACCTGCTACCGCTGCCTCAACTGCGGCAACAGCATGGGCTGCAGCTGAGCAGCGAATCACGGACAACGCCCGCCGGCCTCGTCACTGCTCCGACGGCCGGTCGGGCGCACGCACGCGATGGGGGACAGTCCCCCGGAGGGACCAAGGTCGGCGAGTGGATGGACCCTCCTTGCACTGGTCGGACGAGCACGGAGACCGCTTGTCCCGACCCTTCGACTGCGGCCAACACCGG
>JBILWQ010000018.1:0-14128 GCA_044369805.1 Phycisphaerales bacterium | reverse complement strand
AAGCCGCAAGCACGCGGAAGCCGAAGTTCGCCGCATTGGCGTACGAGGCGTTCAGTGTGACCGAGCGCTGGTACCAGGTGTCACCGGTGCCAGTCGCCGCCGGGGTGAAGGTGAACACCTGCACCTCGGTCCAGTTGGTCCCGTCGGCGCTGGCGAACACGGCCACCGTGTTGGCGCTGGTGTTGCTGTGGCGCTCGTTCCACGTCAGCGTGATGCTGTCGTAACCGGCGGTCGAGCCGCTGAACTGCACGCCGCGGGTGCGGTCTTCGGTGCCTTGCGCTGCGTAGGTGCTGGTGTTCAGCGCGAAGGTGCCCGTGCCAGCGAACCCGGTGGCGAAGGTGCTGGTGGTGCCGCCGACGAGCGACGCGAGGCCGGTACCGGTCGAGGCGTTGAGCATCTGAGCCTCGAAGTTCCACTGCGTGATGATTCCGGCCAGGGCACCGCTGCCGATGGCAATCGCCGCAACCGCGGCGGTGAGAGAGTGACGCATGTCTGTACTCCGTTCTTGGAAAAGGGAAACTGAGTTCCGTGGCACAAGGGAGGTGCCTCGGATGGAATGACTCGAACCCAAGAGACGCAATTCGCGTCCCCGATCCCTCATGCTGGATCGTTCAGGTTTGGTGTGCTCTGGTTCGATCCGTTCCTCGAGTCCACAAACGCAACCGCCGCCCGAAACGCAGGGCGGCGGTCACGACGAACAAATGGCTCTGAAGCACGGCCCATGGACCCCGGCAGGCCGTCCTGAATCCCCTTCTGCCGGTCAGGGCGGAAAGGGCACTGCACCTGTGACGACGGAACTATGCCACACGAATGTTTCGAGTGTGTTCGCATTGCACGGCAACTTCGTGAGGAGGCCTTGGGGCAGGGATCGCGACCGCAAACTGTTGAGCACACATGATCCTTGCGCAAGCCAAGCGCTGGCATGACGCTGATGGACGAAAACGGGTGAATGAGGCAGCGGTTCCGGACCGTCTGGATCTCCGACGTGCACCTGGGCAGCAACACGGTGCGTGGTGCCGACCTCAGCCATTTCCTGAGGCACATCACATGCGACCGGCTGTTCCTGGTGGGAGACATCGTGGACATGTGGCGCCTCCGCCGCCGCTGGCGGTGGCCTGCCTGCCACAACGACGTGGTGCGGCGGCTGCTGAAGCTGGCGAGCAAGGGGGTGGACATCGTCTGGATCCCGGGGAATCACGACGACGCCCTCCGCAACTACGAGGGGCTCTCCATCGGGGGCATCCGAATCGAGCTGATGAGCGGTCACCGCACGGCTGATGGCCGCCGCCTGCTGGTGACCCACGGCGACCACCATGACCTGGTGGTGTGCTCAAGCCCCACGCTGGCCCACCTGGGGGCCCTGGGCTACGACCTGCTGCTGGGACTGAACAGGCTCTGGAACTCGGCCCGGCGGCGTCTGGGTCTCCCGTATCACTCGCTCTCGCAGAGCATCAAGCACCGTGTGAAGTCCGCCTGCACGGTCATCAGTCGCTTCGAGCAGGTCGTGTGCGCCGAGGCGAAGCGGGGCGGTTTCGACGGCGTGGTGTGCGGGCACATCCACAAGGCCGAGCAGTCCATCCACGATGGGGTGCAGTACCTGAACTGTGGCGACTGGGTCGAGAGTTGCACGGCCCTCGTGGAGCACGACGACGGTCGGCTGGAGATCCTCGATGGTCTCGCCTTCAACGAGGGCATTCGCCAGGCCAAGGCCGAGGGTCGCGAAGTCGAGGAATCCGATCCTTCGCCCGAGCCCGCTCTCGCCATCCGCAGCACGGAATTGGCCCGCACATGGAACCGCATCTTCGCCGCATAACGGTGCTCAGTGCGGGGGTGGGGGCGGGCCACACCCGTGCCGGTCAGGCAGTGCTCGCCGCACTTCAGGAACGTCTGCCGCGAGCGACCGTGGAGAAGATCGATGTGCTCGAGCATGCGGGGCCGGGCTTCCGGGCCATGTACCGCGATGCCTACGTGGCCATGGCGGCTCGTACACCCAGGCTCATCGGGTGGCTCTACGACCGGGCCGACCTGCCGTGGCAGAACCGCTGGTACGCGGGCGCCATCGAGCGCCTGGCCCTTCGACGCTGGCTGCGCTCCCTGCTGGAAAGCCCCCCCGACGTGGCCGTGTGCACCCACTTCCTGCCCGCTTCGCTTCTGTGCCACCTGCGGCGGCGGTGCGGGCTGCGCACCCGCATGGTCACGGTGGTCACGGATCTTGACGTGCACGGCCTGTGGCTGGGTGGCCGAGCCGATCGGTGGTGCGTGGCCGGCGAGGAGGCGCGGCAGATCATGGTGGAGGCTGGCGTCTCGCCCGACACCGTGCACGTGACGGGCATTCCCATCTCGCGGGAATTCAGCGACCTGCCATCCCGGGCGATGGCACGGCAGGCTCTCGGCGTGCCCGATGACCGGCCTCTGGTGCTCTTCAGCACGGGCGGTTGCTGCCTGGGTCCGGTGGAGCGCACGTTCGCCTCGTTGCTGCCCCTGCGAGACATGGCCGGCGTGGTGGCCATTTGCGGCCACAATGAGCAGGCCCGGCAGCGGCTGCAGGCCATGGTGCCGGCGGGCGCCTTGGACAGCGTGCGCGTGGAAGGCCTGACGCGCCAGATGCACGTCTGGATGGCCGCAGCAGACCTGCTGGTGGGGAAGCCAGGCGGATTGACCAGCAGCGAGGCGCGGGCGGCGGGGCTTCCCATGGCGGTCATTCACCCGATCCCCGGGCAGGAGGAGCGGAATCTGGCTCACCTGCTCGAGTGGGGAGCGGCCATCGCCTGCCACACGCCCGCCACGCTGGGCTGGCGGGTTCGGCAACTGCTGATGGACCCGCCCCGGCTCGCCCGCATGCGTCTGGCGGCACGCGCCTCAGCCCGGCCGCACGCCTCACAGGACGCGGCTGATGTCGTCATGGAACTTATCCAGCAACAATCTGATCGCGGCAGCCTCGTCTCGGCCGCCTGAGGGCCCGCCTAAACGAAGACCGCCGCCCCAGAGGAGGCGGCGGTCGGAGCAGTCACGTTGGCGAGGTCCGACTCAGCGCCGGCGACGCGTGGCGATCAGGCCCGCCAGGCCCAGTAGCGCCGCGGCACCCGGGGCGGGAATGTTCAGAGCCGTTCCCAGCGATCCGACGTTGCCCGGGTTGCCGGAGGTCGCGAACGTGACCTGCGTGCCGATGGTGCCCACGGTGCTCACCACGCCCGGGTTGGTGCCGGTGCTCTCAAAATAGAAGCTGCTTCCGGTGGTGGCGGATCCGAACGTGGCGCGCTGGGTCACTTCGCTGCCTGAGCCGTTGTAGACCACCAGACCATCGCCGGAGCTGCTGAAGCTGACCCCCGAGCCGGTGTAGTAGCCAACCTGCACGCCGCTCAAGCCGCCCCAGAAGGAGCGAAAGCCCGACACGGTGGTCGAGGCGCCTTCCACGAAGATCACGGTCTCGCCAGCGGCGATGCTGGTGATGCCGAGCAGGGCCACGGCATTGGCGAAGGCGAACGAGTTGTCGTCCATCTTGTAGCCGGTGATGTCGATGGCGGTGGTGCCGTAGTTGGACACCTCAAACCAGTCGGTGGTCCCGCCCGAGCCCGACGAGCTCATGGCCTCGGTCACACGGAGGCCGGCCGAAGCGGACGCGACAAAGGCAAGCGCAGAGAGGCTGCTCACGAGAAGGGCATTGCGAAGCATGGTCAGGATTCCTGAGGTGAGGGAAAGAAGGAGAGGGAACGCAAACCGGATCGGTCAGCGAGGCTTCGAACCGAATCAGAGGTGGGGCAATTTGGGCAATCGACCCGCCGGTCACTTTAGTTCACGATCGATTCGAGGCAAGGAGAGTCGTGTGAGACTTCGGTGAAGCGTTGCCGCACGCGGTTTCCGCCCCCGCGGCTCCACACCATCTGAACCGAATCCAAACAAGCGAAAGGGGCCCCGTCATCCAGCACGACGGGGCCCCTTGAATCTCGAACGGATTGGCCGTCAGCTCACTTGCGGCGGCGAGCGATCAGTCCAGCCAGGCCGACCAGAGCCACGGCGCCCGGGGCCGGCACCAGGAACGAGCCATCGGCCATGTCCGTGGTCTGGGTGCCCGTGGTCCAGTTGGCGGCGTTGCCGATGCGGGCCAGCCATGTGGCCTGGTCCGCAGCGCCGCTGAACGCACTGAAGTTGAACACCGCGTAGTTCTGGCCGCCCGAGAGCAGCGCGGCGCTGGTTCCACCCACCAGACCCGGCGCCAGGCTGCCGGTGCCGGAGTTGGTGGCGTTCTCGTATGCGCCGGTGTTGTCGAAGTTGTACAGGCTGGTGAAACCGCTGAACATGGGGTTGGTGGCGTTGGTGCTGATGAAGGCCGTGATCTGCTCGCCGGTGCTGCTCAGCGAGAGCTGCTGGTAGGCGGAGGTCCCGGTGCCCACCAGGCCGCTGAGCGTCCACTGGCCGTAGGTGGCGTTGGTGCTGCGGCTGCTCACCACGGTGCCGGCGGCCAACCCGCCCGCGCCCACGGTGAACTTCATCAGGTTCTCGTTACCGTCGCTGTCGGTGGCGCTCACGCCACGGAAGACCGATCCGGTCCAGCCGTTGTCGGTGAAGTAGATCACGGTGCCGGCGGCCAGGTCCTTCAGGGCCGCGAAGGCGATGCTGTCGCTCACGGCTCCGGAAGCCTGGAAGCCGACGATGGCGACGTCACCGGCCACCAGGCTGGCGGTCGCGGACAGGCCGATGGCTGACGCGGTGGCAGCAGCCACCAGGGTCGAAGTACGCATGTTGAACTCCAATAAAGGTTTAGGGAAAGGAACGAAAGGGAAGATCTGTCAGGGCTAGGGGCGGCCCGTGGGAATCACAAGAGTGACACAGGAACCAATCGCGTCCAATGCTGATTCGTGAAGGATTCGTGAAGAGATGGTTGCGGTGGTGGGGGAGCGTTCACTCGGCAATGGCCGGTCCCAGCGGGTCCCACGTCAGGCCATCCTTGTTGAACTCGCCCTTCTTGGTCGGTCCATCGGATCCCATGGGGGTGCAGACGGCGTTGTTGCTCATCCACTCCACATGGCCATCGGCCATCAGCATGTGGCCACCTCCGCGGTGTCGCGCCGAGAACCGCTGCCAGTCACTGCGATGGCGATTGAGATCCTCGGCTCGAAACGGGTGGGGGTTCGTCTCGTTGTAGCCCTCCACATCCAGTTCGCGTCGCACGGAGCGCATCTCGATCAGCAGAGGCGTCTGGGCCGTTTGCTTGATCATGCTCAGCCGCATGCAGCGAGCGTCGATCCACTCGGGATTGACCGGAATGCTGGTGGAGGTGTTCTTGCCCTTGTTCGAGTTGTGGCGGGGGTCCTGGGTGTCGTTGCCCAGCCGCTGGTCCAGCTGGGTCTCCAGCGTGTTGTTCAGCTGCGCGTTGGGCACGTAGCTGAAGAAGAAGCGTTGTCGCTGGGCACCACCGATGGGCCAGCCCACGAAGCGGCCCTCGGCATACTTCTCGTCCACGCCGGGGGCCTCGGCCGATGGATCGACGAAGATGTTCCGTCCATCCGGCGGGCAGGGCACGTCACCGTTCGGGGCCGCCAGATCCGTGTAGGGATCCTGGTCCATCAGCGGCGGGATGACGTTGGCCCAGTAGCGGCTGCGATCGCGCAGGTTGATCTGCATCTGGGCGGCGGTCTTCTCTCCCTCCCACGCGATCAGGCCCTTGCGGTTCGCCGCGTGGTTCACGTAGCCGGTGCCCCACTGGCGCAGGTTGTTCTGCGAAACGCTGGCGCGTGCGCGGGCACGAGCCGAGCCCACCGCTGGCACCAGCAGGCCCGCAAGCAGGGCGATGACGGCGATGACCACCAGCAGCTCGACGATCGTGAAGCCGGCGCGGCGTCGGATCATGTTCGGCATGGCTGCTTTCAGGCGCAATCGCCGAACAGGATCAGCAGGGACCCGATGTCACCGGCATCGATGTTGCCGCTGCCATCAAGATCGCCCGCGGCATCGGATGAGCCGAACAGAAGCAGCATGGCGCCGATGTCGCCGGCGTCCACGGAGCCGCTGCCGTCAAGATCACCCTGGCACACCGCGGCGCCAGAGCAGGTTCCGAGCCCGCCGAAATCCTGGGTGAACACGGTGCCGTCATCGGGGCACTCGGCCCATGCGTTGGGCTGGCCGAAGTTGCTGAAGCGACCGGTGTCGTCGTAGTCGTCGTTGGATGTCACGATGGCACCCGGGCTGGCCCGAAGGTGGCAGACATCGGTTTCGGCGACGCCACCACGCCAGTACTGCTCCGCACCCTCGCCGAACGGACCCGCCACGGAGGTGCCCGAGGCATCCAGCACCTCCAGCCGCCAGTCGTCGTTGCTGGTGGTGAAGCTGCCGAAGGTGGTGTCCGGCTTGGTGCTCGTCCAGCCCGAGACGACCGTGGTGTCGCGGGTGTAGATGTGCATCCACAGGTCGCCCGCGGCTGGGTTCACGACCAGATCGGTGTTGCGGCCACCCAGCAGGGCGTTCCGTTCCGTGAAGGTGATGATCGTGCCGGCCGGGATCGAGGCCAGCGCCGCGTTCTGGGAAAGGGTGATCGTGCCGGCGTATCCGCCCGCATCCATCTCCGTCCACGCCAGGGTCCAGCCTCGCAGGTCCAGGCCATCGGCATTGACCACCAGTTCGAACCAGTTGCCGCCGTTGCCGAGCACCCGGCCGAAGTACGGATCGGAGGCCGTGCCGCCGTTGCTGTCCAATGTGGCGGTTCCACCGCGCAGGTACTGATCCGCCGCCACGGCGTTGTACTCGTTCAGGAAGATCGGGGTGCAGTCGGTGCACTCCACAAGCACCGGATCGCGCAGTGGCGAGAAGTCCTGCACGTCGCGGCACTCCAGGTAGATCAGGCTGCCCCAGGAGTTCGGGGTGCCGAAGTGGCTCACGTCGCCGTCATCCCACTCCAGATTGGTGCTGTCATCCGAGGGCGCCCCCTTCAACTTGGCGGCTTCCTCGCTGTTCACGCCGCTGCCGCCCCAGCCCGCGGCGCCCTCGCCGCGCTGACCCATGCGAAGGTTGCCGCCGGCATCGCGGATCTCCATGAGCCAGCCGTTGTTGCCGGTGCTGAAGTTGCCGGGACCATCGCCGGTCTTGTTGGTGATCGTCGTGAAGAGTTCCGGGTGACCGAAGGTGACGCCGTTGATCCACCAGTCTCCCCGGCAGGGATCGAAGGTGAGGTCGATGTCCTTGCCGCGGTTGCCCACCACTCCCTCGGAGCCGAATTCGCAGATGGTGATGATGGTCCCGGCCCGCAGGTCCGACCACACCGGATTGTTGGAGAAGGTGATGATGCCCTGCTCCTTCGCCACGGCGGTGCCGTCGGTGAACCACGGCGTGGTGCCGTTGGTGACGGTGTTCAGCGTCTCGGCCCAGTGCAGCTTCCAGCCGCGCACATCAAGGTGGTCCTGCGTCACCACCAGCTCGACCCAGTTGCCGCCGTTGCCCTGCACGCGACCGAACCAGCTGTCGAAGCCCTCATCCTTGTCCGTCTGGTTGATCTGCAGGAACTTGGTGCTTCCCACCGCGTTGTATTCCGTCAGGATCAGGCCCTGGCCCAGCGTTGCGGAGGCAAGCAGGAGCGTCGTGGCCGGGACAATCAGGCAGGTTGCGCGCATGGGGTTTCTCCTTTAGGTCAAGGCGTGTGGCTGGAGCCACGTTGAGAGTTGCCAAGTCTGCCCTAGATCCCGCGCCACGAAGATGAAGATCGTGTTCAGGCGATGTTGCAAGCGGGTTAATGAAAGGTTCAGGCACCCACTCCGCACCGATTGGTTGCGTGCCGATCCGATCGATCGATGGATCACGCCCGGCCGGAGTCTTGGCCTCGGAAGTGCCTGAGGCGAAGGGGTTTCGCACTTCAAGGCGTCGTCAGCGGTGTCCCGTACATTGACCCCGTGCTTGCCCTTCTCCTCCTCATGCTGAGCCTG
This sequence comes from Phycisphaerales bacterium, assembly GCA_044369805.1. GTDB lineage: Bacteria > Planctomycetota > Phycisphaerae > Phycisphaerales > SM1A02 > SYAC01. The sequence continues at coordinate 6,218 of JBILWQ010000018.1, read as the reverse complement.
CAGCAGACCTCGGGTACCACCCACCATCCACCCGAACACGGACAGGCTGCCGGTCAGGCTGCGATCGCAGACCTTGATCCCCTTCGAGATGCCGGAGTTCCCGCGGCCGATCGCCTGAAGGCGCTCCATCGCCCGGGATCCACCGTGGCGGCCGCCGCCTGGCAGGCCATCGAGGCGTGCGATCGGTGCGGAGCGGCGAACGACCTGGCGGCCCTGCTGGCCTTGCGCCCTGCCACGGAGCTGGCGCCGCTGGCACCGGCGTTGCTGGCGGCATCCAGGGATGCGAGCCGTCCGGTCATTCGTGCGGCCGCGGCCCGCGCGCTGGTCGCGCTGCCCGCCGAGCAGCGGCCCGCCGAGGCGAGGGACCTTCGTGAGACCACGCTCACGCTGCAGTGCGTGCGCGGCAGGATGGCATGGGAGCCCAAGGAGCTGCAGGTGCTGCCGGGCACGCTGCTTCGCCTACGCATGGAGAACGGCGACTCCATGCTTCACAACCTGCTGCTGACGGCACCTGGATCGCTGAGCGAGATCGGCGTGGCAGCCGAGAAGCTGGGCGAGGGGCTCGACGGCAAGCGCCGCCAGTACGTTCCCGACTCGCCCAAGGTGATGGCGGTCATGGGCCTGGTCGAGCCGGGAAAGGTGGGGGAACTCTGGTTCTTCGCGCCGGACAAGCCGGGCACCTACGTGCTGGTGTGCACCTATCCGGGGCACTGGCGCATGATGAACGGCAAGCTGAAGGTGAAGTGAGCGCGGCCGCACGCGAGGTCGGGCTTCCCACTACCCTCGCACGATGAAGGATTCGTTCGCCGACCTGGGACTGGCGCCGGAACTGCTCGCCGAACTGGCCACGCTGGGGTACGAGGAGCCCACGCCCATCCAGAAGGCGGCCATTCCACCGCTGGCGGAGGGACGCGACCTGCTGGGACAGGCGGCGACCGGCACGGGCAAGACCGCTGCCTTCGCGCTGCCGCTGCTGCAGCGACTGGGGCGCGAAGTGGCACCGCCCATGAAGCCGCTGGCCCTGGTGCTGGTGCCCACCCGCGAACTGGCCATGCAGGTCTCGGAGGCCTTCCACAGCTACGGCAAGGGGCTGCGCACCTCGACCGTGCCGGTGTTCGGCGGCGCGGATTTCCGCAAGCAGGCCATGGGGCTGCGTCGCGGCGCCCAGATCGTGGTGGCCACGCCGGGCCGCGCGCTCGACCACATACGGCGAGGCTCGCTCGACCTGTCCGGCGTGCGCTCGGTGGTGCTCGACGAGGCCGACGAGATGCTCGACATGGGCTTCGCCGAGGACCTGGAAGCCATCCTGCAGGCGGCGCCCAAGGAGCGCCAGACGGCGCTCTTCTCGGCCACCATGGCGCCTCGCATCGCGCGGATCGCCGAGCGGCATCTCCGCGACCCGATGCGCATCCAGATCGCCCGCGAGAAGGGCACGAAGGGCACCATGCCCAAGGTCCGGCAGGTGGCCTACGTGGTGCCGCGGGCGTTCAAGATCACGGCCCTGGTGCGCGCGCTTGAGGTCGAGGCCCCCACGCTGGCGCTGGTCTTCTGCAGGACCCGCGTGGAGGTGGATGAGCTCGCGGACGCGCTGACCGCGCGCGGCCATCGGGTCGAGGCCCTGCACGGTGGCATGGCCCAGATGGACCGCGACCGCGTGATGCGCAAGGCCCGCAACCAGGCGGTCGACGCGGTGGTGGCCACGGACGTGGCGGCTCGCGGGATCGACATCGATCATCTGAGCCACGTGGTCAACTTCGACGTGCCGTCAGCCCCCGAGGCGTACGTGCACCGCATCGGTCGCACCGGCCGCGCTGGCCGCGAGGGCACCGCGATCACCATCGCCACGCCGCGCGAGGGTCGCCTGATGCGGCAGATCGAGACCCTGACGAAGCAGCGGTTCGAGATGGCCGACGTGCCCACCGCTGCGCAGGTGCGCGAGCGACGTCTCGAGCGCCTGCGTGACGAGCTGGCCACGAGGGCGGGCGCGGGTGACCTGGAACCGTTCCTCTCGATGGCGCGCGGCATGGACGTGGACAAGGCCGAGCTGGCCGCGGCAGCCATGAAGCTTCTGCACCAGGCGCGCCGCGGCGACGCGCCCGAGGATGAGGTGCAGGTGCCTCGATACGAGGATCGTTCGGCTGCACCTCGCGAGCGCGCCGAGGGCGCCGCAGCGGGGCCGGGGTCGAAGGAACGCACCGATCGCGGTCCAGGCTGGAAGAAGAAGGCGCCGGAGCGAGCCGGCTGGACGCAGCGCATCGAGGGGTCGGAGGGCGGCCAGCCTGCGCGCAAGGCACGACCCGATCGGGGCGATGACCGTGGTGGCCGGGGCGAGCGCCGAGCACCCGACTTCGTGCGGCTGTTCGTGGGCGGTGGCACCCGCATGGGCATGCGACCCGGAGATCTGGTCGGTGCCATCGCCAACGAGGCCGACGTGAACCCGCGCTCGCTCGGAGGCATCGAGATCGGCGAGATGTCGTCGTTCGTGGAAGTGCCCGCGCACGAGGCGGATCACATCATCCAGGTGCTTCGCAAGGCCACCCTGCGCGGTCGCAAGGTGAAGGTGAACCGGGATCTGGGGTTCCGGCGACCACCGCACCAGGGCGGGTGACCGGATTCGTCAGTTGCGCGGCGATCGTCGCCGTTCCCAGCGCTTCACGTGGCGCCAGAACGTTCCTTCCGCCGTCCCGACGGCCACGAGCAGGCCTGCGGCACCGTCGAGAAATCCACCCTTCAGCACGTAGCCGCGCACGAAGGCGCCGATGGCACGCAGCAGCGCGACAGCCGGCGGTGAGCCTGTCCGACCCGGCATGTCCGCCGAGAGGTCGGAGTAGCGGTTCATGGTCTCCACCATGGCGTGAAGGGACTGGAAGGGGTGATGGTGCAGGATGCCCGGGAGCAGTCCCTCGCTTCCCTGCAGCAGCAGCCGCTCGTGCACCGCGTCGTCGCTGAACCGGCCGGCGTCGCGGCGGAAGAGGCGCAACGGACGATCGCGCATCCAGTCTCCGAACCGGACCGGGCGTCCGAGCAGGGTGCTGCGGCGTCGCACCCGGAAGCCGGCATGGCCCGACGCGCCCGCGATGGCGGTGCGCACGGCGTCGGCCAGCGTCGGGTCGACATGCTCGTCGCAGTCGATGGCCAGCACCCACTCGCCCGTGCACCGGTCGATGGCGGCGTTCTTCTGCGGGCCGAAGCCAAGCCAGGGCTGGTGGAACACGTGCGGCGTGTGGCGACGGGCCACGTCCGTGGTGCCATCCGTGCTGCCCGAATCGAGCACCACGATCTCGTCCGCAAAGCGGACGCTCTCCAGGCATCTGGCGATCTGATCCGCCTCGTCGCGACAGATGATGATCACGCTGAGGCTGGGCATCTCAGGCGTTCAGGAGTCCGCCGAGTGCCGTGGCGAACGCCTGCACCTCGGCGAACCGGTTGAACAGCGGGGCGGGGCTCGCCCGCACCACGTCGGGCTCGCGGAAGTCGCACCAGAAGCCCTGCTCGTGCAGAGCCTTCGCCACGGCGCGGGCATTGCCGGGAATGCGGATCGAGAGCTGGGCGCCTCGCGAGCCGGTGTCCGCGGGCGTGATGATCGAGCATCCGCCGGGCACCGCCTGCCGCAGCATGAACTCCAGATAGCCGGTCAGCGCCAGGCTGCGGCGGCGCAGCGCCGGCAGGGTGGCCTGCTCGAACAGGTCCAGGCTCGCCTTCAGCGGGGCGCTCGACAGGATCGGCGGGTTGGTGAGCTGCCATCCATCCGCGCCGGCGGCCGGCACGAACGTGTCCAGCATGCGAAGGCGCTCCTGCGGATCGTTGCCCCACCAGCCGGTGAAGCGGGGACGGTCCAGGTCGTTGGCGAAGCGCTCGTGCACGAAGCACCCGGCCACGCTGCCCGAGCCCGCATTGAGGTACTTGTAGCTGCACCAGCAGGCGAAGTCGCAGTCCCAGTCGTGCAGCTGCATGGGCACGTTGCCCACCGCGTGGGCCAGGTCGAAGCCGCACATGGCACCGGCGCGGTGCGCCGCCGCCGTGATCGACCGCATGTCCAGCACCTGGCCGGTGAAGTAGTTCAGCCCGCCCACCAGCACCATTGCCAGTCGATCACCCTGCGCCTCGATGGCCTTCGTGAAGTCCTCGGTGTCGAAGCAGGCCTGGCCCGGCCTGGGTGCCACCTTCACCACCTCGACCGCAGGATCCATGCCCCGCACCCGCATGTGGCTCTCGATGGCGTAGGTGTCGCTGGGGAACGCGCCGGCTTCCATCAGGATGCGCGTGCGTCGGCCCTGCGGTCGCCAGAAGCTGGCCAGCATCAGGTGCAGGTTCACGGTGAGGCCGTTCATGGCCACCACCTCGGCAGGATGCGCGCCGACAAGGCGTGCCAACGGCTCCCGGACCAGTTCGTGATAGCGGTACCAAGGCCGCTCGCCGCGGAACCTGGCCTCGCTGGCCATGCCACCCCAGGCGTCCAGTTCCTGCATCACCAGTTCGCGCGCACGGCGCGGCATGGGACCCAGCGAATTGCCCACCAGGTAGGTGACCGGTCGGCCTCGCTCGTCGCGTGGAAGCTCGAACTGGTCGCGGAATGCCGAGAGCGGATCGGTCGCGTCCAGATGCCGGGCATAGGCCTCATCGGGGCGGAAATCCCTGAAGGAAAGCGGGGTGTTGGCCGGAGCCACGGTCATGCACGCATGCTAGAGGGGAAGCGTGGCGGATGCCGCGAAGGGCTTCTCCTGACACGGGTCGGCGTGTAGCCTTTTCGGCATGACGCTCGCGCCAGTCGAGTTCATGCGGGAGCCGAAGGTCATTGCCGATCCTGGGCAGGATCGCGTGAACGGCTGGACCGTCTGGCCGGCGCGCGAGCGGCCTCTTCGTGCCGCGGCAGTGGTGGCGGTGCTCATGCTGCTGGCCCTCGGCGCGGCCATGGCCTGGGGCGATCCGCTGCTGGGCGTGCTCTCGAGCTTGGCGGTGGCCGTGAGCCTGCAGACCTTCCTGCTTCCCACCGACTACGTGCTGGGCCCCGAGGGCATCACGGTGCACGAGCCGCTTCGCGTGCGCTGCGTGCTGTGGAGCGACGTGCATGGCGTGATGTGGCGGGGCGAGCGTGGTTTCCTGCGAGCTTCGCGCGATTCCGCGGGGCGGCCGCTGCCTCGGTGGGGTGGCCCGCGAGGGCTCACCATCCTGCTTGGCGCCGACGCCGTGGCCGCCAGCGGCCGGCGCGATGCGGTCGACTCGTTCCTGCGTCGTCATGGCCGCTGAAACGCGCGGCTGGAGAGCGTTGTTGCAGCGCGCCTTCGCCGTGGACGCTCCAGGCGCCGTGGCGCCCGATGCCGAGGACCTGCCGCGGTTCGAGGCGCTGCTGCATCGAATCGTGGCGCGCGAGATGACCGGCCCCGCCGTGCTCGTGCTCGAGAGCTGGCGCCCGCTCAATGGCGTGACGGCGCAGGCCATGCACGCGCTGACGCCCTTCGTGGGCATGGTGGCGGACGCCGCCACGTGGGAACGGCTGGCGAGGTACCTTCAGCGACGCGGTTCCATTCCGTGGCTGATCGACAGGCTTGAGCGCATGGCCTCGGAACAGGTGGCGGCCAGGCGATCACCGCCCACCTGACCGCGCAGCCGTATCCTGCCGCGGGTGCATGGTGCCTCGAAGAAGCCCATCGATCCCGCCGCCATCCAGGTGGTGGTGGCGACCGACTGCGGCAGCACCACCACGAAGGCCATCCTGATCGAGAAGCGGGACGGCGTGTACCGCCAGACGCACCGCGGCGAGGCGCCGACCACGGTGGAGGAGCCCCTGGCGGACGTGACGCTGGGCGTGACCAACGCGATCACGGAACTGCAGGAACTGAGCGGTCGGAAGCTGGTCAACCTCGACGGGACGATCCGCCACCGCACCGGGCCCGATGACGCCGATGGCTGCGACATCTACGTGAGCACCAGCAGTGCGGGTGGTGGCCTGCAGATGATGGTGGCCGGCGTCGTGCGCGAGATGACCGCCGAGAGCGCCAAGCGTGCGGCGCTCGGGGCAGGCGCCATCGTCATGGACACCATCGCCGGCAACGACCGCCGCAAGCCGCACGAGCAGATCCAGCGCATCCGCGAACTTCGTCCGGACATGGTGCTGCTGAGCGGAGGCACGGATGGAGGCGACCGGCGCAAGGTGGTCGAGATCGCCGAGCTCATCGCCCCAGCCCGGCCTCGGCCGCGCTTCGGAGGTGAGTACCGGC
>JBILWQ010000203.1:0-4164 GCA_044369805.1 Phycisphaerales bacterium | reverse complement strand
CGTGGCGGGGTGGGGGGGGTGGTAGAATCGGCCCCTTCCCCTTCAGGAGAACAGCATGAGCACTGCCACGCTTCGAACCCTGGACTTCGGCACGGCCTCGATGCACGCGAACCTGCCGGTGCCGCGGCTGGTGGAACTGGCCCTGGCCCGCGGGGAGGGCGTGCTGGCGGTGAACGGCGCTCTGGCGTGCGACACGGGCGAGCGGACCGGACGGAGTCCCAACGACAAGTTCCTGGAGGACACTCCGGGCATCCACGGCAACATCGACTGGGGCAAGGTGAACCAGCCGCTTGCGCCGGCCCACTTCGACGCGCTCGAGGCCCTGGCCATGGAGCACCTGCGGCAGCGGCGAGACCTGTTCCGCTTCGACGGCTACGCCGGGGCCGACCCGGCCTACCGCTGCAAGGTGAGCGTGTTCACCGAGGAGGCGTGGCACTCGCTCTTCGCCAAGACGCTCTTCATCAATGCCGAGGCGAAGGACCTCGCGGGTTGGACGCCGGACTGGACCATCGTGAATGCGGGCTCACTGCGTCTGACGGAGCCCGAGCGGTACGGGGTGAAGGGGCCGGTGGCCATCATCCAGAGTCTGGAGCGACGCAAGGTCGTCATCATCGGCACCCGGTACGCGGGCGAGATGAAGAAGAGCATCTTCTACGCGATGAACCACGACCTGCCCGACCGGGGCGTCTTCCCCATGCACTGCTCGTGCAACGTGGACCGCAAGGATCCGGCGAACGTGGCCATCTTCTTTGGCCTCTCCGGCACCGGCAAGACCACGTTGAGCGCTGACGGCGGCCGTGACCTGGTCGGCGACGACGAGCACGGCTGGAGCGACAAGGGTGTGTTCAACATCGAGGGCGGCTGCTACGCGAAGTGCATCAAGCTGACCCGGGCCGGCGAGCCGGAGATCTGGGACGCCATCCGCTTCGGCAGCGTGCTCGAGAACACGGCGGTCGACCCCGTGACCCGCGTGCCCGACTACGACAGTGCCCGTCGCACCGAGAACACCCGGGCCACGTATCCGCTGCAGCACATCGCCAATGCCCGCATTCCGAGCGTGGCGGGCCATCCGATCAATGTCATCTTCCTGTCCGCCGACGCCTATGGCGTGCTGCCGCCGCTGGCGAAACTGACCCCGGAGCAGGCGCAGTACTACTTCCTGAACGGATACACCAGCAAGCTCGCGGGCACCGAGGCGGGGGTGACCGAGCCGCAGCCCAACTTCAGCGCCTGCTTCGGCGGGCCGTTCATGCCACGTCCGCCCATGGTGTACGCCCAGCTGCTCGCCGACCGCATCCGCAAGCATGGCAGCGACGTGTGGCTGCTGAACACCGGCTGGACCGGTGGCCCCTACGGCGTCGGCAGTCGCTTCAAGCTGGCTTACACGCGCGCCATGGTGAACGCGATCCACGAAGGCTCGCTCAAGGGCGTCCGGACTGTCGAGCATCCGGTGTTCGGACTGCACATGCCGGTGGCGGTGCCTGGCGTGCCCGCGGAGGTGCTGGATCCGCGGAACACGTGGAAGGACAAGGCCGCCTACGACACCAAGGCGAAGGAACTGGCGGCCAAGTTCCGCGAGAACGAGCGGAAGTTCGCCATCACCGACGCCGTGCGAGCGGCCGGTCCCAAGGCCTGAGCCAGGCATGCCAGCCAGCGCCGCGGCCGATGTGACCTACGACCACATCGTGGAGGCCATGCGCCGCATCGAGGGGGGTGTGGTGCGCACGCCGTGCCAGTCGAGCGCGGCGCTCTCGGAACTCTGCGGGGCCACGATCTTCTCGAAGGCGGAGTACCTGCAGCGCACCGGCAGCTTCAAGGAGCGCGGCGCCCGCAATGCGCTGCTGCAGTTGCCGGAAGCGGCCGCGAAGCGAGGCGTGGTGGCGGCCAGTGCGGGCAACCACGCGCTGGCGCTGGCCTTCCATGGCCGTGATCTGGGCATCCCCGTGACGGTGGTCATGCCCCGCAATGCGCCGCTTGTGAAGCAGCAGCGGTGTGTCCACTTCGGAGCCCGGGTCGTGCTGCACGGAGACCACATCGCCGACGCCAAGGTGAAGGCCGATGAACTGGCTGCGGCTGGTGGGCTGGCCTACGTGCATGGATTCAACGACGCCGCGATCATCGCGGGGGCCGGCACGGTGGCGCTGGAGATCCTGGACCAGGTGCCCGAGGTCGAGGCCATCGTCACGCCGGTGGGTGGTGGCGGCCTGATCGCGGGGGTGGCACTGGCGGTCAAGGAGGCGAGGCCGCGCGTGCAGGTGGTCGGCGTGGAACCCGAGCGATGTCCGAGCCTGACGCGGGCGATGGCCGCGGGACACCCGGTGGACGCCTTCGACGGACCCACGCTGGCCGATGGTCTGGCGGTTCCGAAGGTGGGTGATCGCGCGTTCGCCATTGCGCGTGATCGGGTGGATCGCGTGGTGACGGTGGGTGAGGAGGACATCTCGCTGGCCATCCTGCGCCTGGTGGAGTTGGAGAAGGGTGTGGTGGAGGGCGCTGGCGCAACGCCGTTGGCGGGCTTCCTGGCGGGCAAGCTCCCGTTCCTGAAGGATCGCAAGGTTGTGCTGCTGCTCTGCGGCGGCAACATCGATCCGATGGTGCTGACCCGCGTGATCGAGCATGGCGTGGCAGTGGATGGTCGACTGGCGCAGTTCACGGCGGTCATCTCGGATCGTCCGGGGGGCCTGGCCGAGTTGGCCGGAGCGATCGCGTCCACGGGCGCGAGCGTGCAGCAGATCGAGCATGAGCGGGCCTTCGCGGAGGCTGACGTGAGCCGTGTTCTGGTTCGCGTTCGCGTGGAGGTGCGCGACCGGGAGCACTTGATGGCGTTGACGGCCGCGCTCGAGGCCCGCGGAATCCGCGTCAGTCGGGCAGAGGGACGGGCCTACTTATAGGACTGCATTCGGATTTTGCTTTGTTTTGTGCGTTCAACGAAAAGCAGTCCTATAAGTAGCCCCGTCCCTCTGCTGCCTGTTTTGCCTTCAGCATCGTTCCCGTTGGTCCGATGCTCTTCTCGCTATGAACACCACCAAGTCAGTCCTGACCACCGGCGAGGTCGCGTCCATCTGCAATGTGGCCGCTCGCACCGTGAGCAAGTGGATCGACTCCGGCCGCCTGGCGGGCTACCGCATCCCCGGCAGTCGCGACCGTCGTGTCACCCGCGAGGCTCTGGACGCATTCATCCGCACCACGGGCATCCCGACCTCGGCCCCCACGACGGAGGGCGCCGATCGGGTGCTGGTGGCGGATGCAGATCGTTCCACCGCCGAGGCCCTCGCTGCGGCGCTCGGCACGCAGACGGGCCGCCCCGTCCATGTCAGCACCACGGCGTTCGACGCCGGCATGACCTGCGCTGCCCTCTCGCCAAGCTGGATCATCGCCGACCTGAGTCTGGGGCTGGGTGAAGTGGCCGGTCTGGCCGCGTGGATCCGGGCAAGCGGATCCGGAGCACGGCTTGCCGTCATGGGCCAGGCCTTCACCCCGCAGGAGGAGGCCTCGCTGCGCCAGGCCGGTGCCACCGCGATCTTCCGCAAGCCCTTCACGCTTCGGCAGGTGGTGGAAGTGCTCTCGCGCCGCCTGGCCGCGGCGGGCTGAGCGGCCCCGTCAGCCCTAGCATGCGGTCCTCATGGCGCGGATCGCGACAGCCCAGCTTGATCCCGTGGTCGGCGACATTCAGGCCAACCTTGAGGGGATCGATCGCGCGGTGCAGGCCGCGAGGAGCGAGGCGGTCGACGTGGTGCTCACCGCCGAAATGGCCGTTCTTGGCTACCCGCCTCGCGACCTGGTTCTTCGCGAGGGCGTGGCGGAGGCATGCGAGCGTGCCGTGGCCGAGCTCGCGAGCCGCCATCCGGATCTCCTCCTGCTTCTCGGTGCGGTCCGACGGGTGGAACGAGGGGGACGGCAGCTGGCCAACTCGATCGCGGTCTGCCGCGGTGGGCGGGTGGCCTGCTGGTACGACAAGCGGCTCCTTCCGACCTACGACGTGTTCGACGAGGATCGCTGGTTCGCGCCCGGAGAGGGCCCGCTGGTGGTCGAGCACGCGGGCGAGCGCCTGGGTGTGCTGCTGTGCGAGGATCTCTGGGGCGGTCGTGATGCGGACGCCAGACGTGGCTATCCGATCGATCCCGTCTCGGAGACCGTGCGCGCCGGAGCCACCGCACTGCTGGT
>JBILWQ010000190.1:0-4524 GCA_044369805.1 Phycisphaerales bacterium | reverse complement strand
CGTCACCCTGATCGACGCCACCGACGGCGAGCCGACCCCCTTCGGCGATCCGGCCACCCGTGCGAGCGAGGCGGCGGAGGCCGCGAAGGTGCTTGGATGCGAACGCGTGAATCTGGGCTGGCCGAACCGGCGGCTCGAGCACACCGTGGCCGCGCGGCACCGCCTCGCAGGCGAACTTCGCACGCGTCGCATCGACGTGATGTTCGTGCCACACCCGGAGGACGCGCACCCGGATCATCGGGCCCTCACCCGCATCTGCGAGGATGCCCGCTTCGACGCCAAGCTGACCCGGTGCGACCTGCCCGGCGAACCGCACCATCCCCGCCGACTCCTGCACTACTTCTGCACCCACCTTCGATCCGTGCCCCAACCCTCGCTGGTGATGGACTGCGGCAAGTTCGCCGAGGCCAAGATGCGCTCGATTGCCTGCTACCGCAGCCAGTTCGAGGCCAACCCCGCCAACCGCGGGGTCCCTGCGTGGATCGAGGCCATGGGTCGCTTCTACGGGAGCCGCATCGGTGCTGCGTTCGGCGAGCCCTTCGCCGCTCCCGAATGCATGGGGCTTCGCGACCTGTCCGCCCTGCTGCCCTGACTCAGGCGAGGCGACGGACGATGTCGACCAGGCTCTCGCCCACGTGCTGCAGCTGCCGCGGCGAGAGCTCCGGATAGATCGGGATCGCGATGACCTCGCCGGCCGCTCGCTCGCTGTGCGGGAAGACGCCGGGGCGATAGCCGAGGAACTCGAAGCACTTCTGCTGGTGCAGCGAGAGCGGGTAGTAGATCTCGGTGCCGATCTTCCTGGCGGCCAGCTCGTCGCGCACCTTGTCGCGGATGGTCGCAGGCACGCGCACCACGTACTGGTTGTAGATGTGCCGGGCACCCTTGGGGGCGGCGGCTGGGAAGCGGATGGGCAGGCCGCCGGCATCCACGGGGGTGCGGCTGTCGGTGGCGCCCGCATCCGCGAAGAAGCGATCGTACCAGGCCGCGTTCCGCTGACGGGCCGTGCTCCAGGCATCCAGATGCCGGAGCTTGATGGTGAGCACCGCCGCCTGCAGCGCATCGAGTCGGCTGTTCATGCCGATCTCGTGGTGGAAGTACTTGGGCTCCATGCCGTGATTGCGGAGCCGCTTCAGGCGGGCGCCGCGGGCATCGTCACCCGTCACCAGGATGCCGCCATCGCCGAATCCGCCGAGGTTCTTGCTGGGGAAGAAGCTGTAGGTCCCCACGTCCCCGATCGTGCCCACGCGCCGGCCATGGACGTCCTCGGTGCCGATGGCCTGGGCGCAGTCCTCGACCACCTTGCACCCGCGAGCCTTGGCGATCCCCATGATGGCGTCCATGTCGGCGGACTGTCCGAAAAGGTGCACCGGCATGAGGGCCTTGATGCCCTTGTGGCACGCGAAGGCCTGCTCCACGCTCCGCGGGCAGATGTTGTAGGTCACCGGATCGATGTCCACGAACACGGGTCGCGCGCCCAGGCGGTGCACGCTGCCGGCGGTCGCGAAGAAGGTGAAGGTGGGAATGATCACCTCGTCCCCGGGGCCGATGTCCAGCGCCTGCAGCGCCAGCACGATCGCGTCACTGCCATTGGCGCATCCGATGGCATGCCTGGCGCGGCAGTAGGTGGCGGTGGCCTTCTCCAGTTCCTCCACCTTGGGACCACCGATGAAATACTGGCTCTCCATCACCTCGCGGACCACGGGCTCGATCTCCGCGCGCAGGGCGGCATACTGGGCCTTCAGATCGAGCAGCGGAACCGTGATGTCCGTGGCGGTGGCGGAGGTCATCGTGGAAGTGTAACCGGACCCCGAGGGAAGCTCAGCGACCCGTGCTTCCGAAACCGCCGCTGCCCCGCGCAGTCTCGTCCAGCTGATCCACCTCTCGCACGCCGGCCCGGGCCACCGGGGCCACCACGAGCTGCGCGATGCGCATGCCGTGCTCGACCACGAAGGTCTCGCGGCCCAGGTTGATGAGGGCCACCACCGCCTCGCCGCGGTAGTCGCTGTCGATGGTGCCCGGGGCGTTGGGCACCGTGATGCCGTGCTTCGCGGCCAGTCCGCTGCGAGGCCGCACCTGACCCTCGAATCCGGAGGGAATGGCCATGATCCAGCCCAGCGGAACGCGCACCAGATCACCCGGCTGCAGGGTGAGCGGGGCGTCCAGGCATGCGTGCAGATCCATGCCCGCGGCCTCCCCGCTCTGATAGGCGGGCAGCTGGGCCTTCGCGTGCAGTCGCTTGAAGCGGACCTCGGTGTGGCTCATGCCTCGAATCTACTTCGCCGCGCGGATCGCCTGCAGCACCTCGGCGGCGTGGTCCTCGGGCTTCACCTTGTCCCATCGCTGGATCACGGTTCCCCCCGGACCCACCAGGTACGTGATGCGCGCGATGCCCATGTACGTCTTCCCGTACATCGACTTCTCCTGCCAGGCACCGAGCCGCTTGGCCAGCGCAGGCACGCCGTCCTTGCCTGGCTCGTCCACGATCAGGTCGAAGGGAAGGCCGAACTTGGCGGCGAACTTCGCGTGACTCTCGGCGCCATCGGCGCTCACCCCGTACACCCGGGCCTTCGCCTTCAGCAGATCGGCGTGCAGATCGCGGAAGGCGCAGGCCTCCTTCGTGCAGCCCGGCGTGTCGTCCTTGGGATAGAAGTAGATCACCGTGAAGCCCTTCGTCAGGAAGGCGCCCTTCACGATCTCGCCATCGGCGGTGCGGGCGGTGAAGTCCGGAATGGCTGTGCCAGGCTCGATCAGGGGCATGCGGAGCGTTTCGCCACCCGGCGGCCGCGGATTCGCTCAGTCATCGCGGCGGAAATCAAGGCTCGGCCGCGGCGAGGCCTGTGCCTCGAGTTCGGGCGTGCGCCAGCAACCGACCCAGCGACTCGGGCCGATGCGGTGCAGGCAGTAGGGGTCCCGACCATGCGCCAGCACGGGTCGTCCGTCCTGGGGCATGTGCGGCCACCAGGGGATCACGCCGCGGTCCGCCCCCGGCAACTTCCGGAACTCCGCGGGATCGTTCGTGACATCCTCCACCGTCGTCAGTCTGGGCCGGTGATCGCGCACGCCGGGAATGCTGGCGAACAGGCCCCGCGTGTAAGGGTGCATGGGGTTCTCGAAGAGCTCGAACACGGGGGCATACTCCACCACGCGCCCCGCATACATGACGCAGACCACGTCCGCGTTCTCCGCCACCACCCCCAGATTGTGAGTGATCAGCATGATGCCCATGCCGCGATCCTTCTGCAGCTGCCGAAGCAGGTCCAGGATCTGAGCCTGGATGGTCACGTCCAGCGCGGTGGTCGGTTCGTCCGCCAGCAGCACCTTGGGCTGGCACGCCAGGGCCATGGCGATCATCACGCGCTGCCGCATGCCACCGCTGAATCGGTGCGGGTACTCGCCGAGCAGGTCGCGCTTGCCGCGCGCCAACGACACGGCGTCCTCCTTGAACCTCTCCTTCAGGCGGTTGTAGATGCCGACCTCGTCAAGGGCCCCGATCGCCCGCTCCACCGCCTGCTCGGGCGTGAGCCGCTGATGCAGCAGGATCGCCTCCAGGATCTGGTCACCGATCGAGTAGACCGGGTTCAGGCTGGTCATCGGCTCCTGGAAGATCATGGCGATCTCGCCTCCGCGCACCTTCAGCATGTCGCCCTCGGTCATGGAGAGCAGATCGCGGCCCTCGAGCAGGATGCTGCCGCGGTCGAAGCGGCCGGGCGGCCGGGGGATCAGCTGCATGGCGCTCATGGCGGTCACGCTCTTGCCACAGCCCGACTCCCCCACCACCGCGAGCGTCTGCCGCGGGAACAGGGTCATGTTCACGCCAGCCACGGCCTGGATGCGGGGTCCGCCCGGGTTGCTGGCGTTGTCGAAGCTCACCGCCAGGTCCGCCACCTCGAGCAGCGGCCGGGTGGCCATCGCCGCCTCGGAAGCGGCTTTCGCCTGCACCTGAACGCTCATCAATGGGCCGCCTTTCTCAGCTTGGGATCGATCGCGTCGCGGAGCGACTCGCCCAGCACGTTGTAGGCGAGCACGCTCAGGAAGATGGCGCCTCCGGGGAAGACAGCCAGCCACCAGACGAAGGTGCCGGTGCTGGCGGTGGCGCTCGAGAGCAGCTTGCCCCAGCTGGCCTGCCCATCCGGGCCGAGGCCCAGGAAGGAGAGCGTGGCCTCCACGGTGATGGCGGCGGCCACCGCGAAACTGGCGTCCACCAGCACGGGCGTGATGCCGTTGGGCAGCATGTGCCTGAACAGGATCAGCCGCAGAGGCAGCCCCACGCTCTGGGCGCTCTGCACGAAGTCCTGCCGGCGAAGCTTCAGGAACTCCGCCCGCGTGAATCGCGCCGCGCCGGTCCAGCTGAAGCAGCCGATGAGGGCCATCATCACGTAGGTGTTCCGGGGCAGCACGCCCGCGGCCACGATGAGCAGGAAGAGCACCGGGATGGCCATGAAGATCTCGACCAGGCGCTGCAGGAGCAGATCGGCCCGCCCGCCGAAGTAGCCCGCGATCGCGCCCAGCGTGACGCCGATGAGC
>JBILWQ010000044.1:0-9649 GCA_044369805.1 Phycisphaerales bacterium | reverse complement strand
ACACCAGTCCGATCGAGATGGAGAGCCGGCACGCCCAGACCATCTGACTCAGCACGTCGCCGCCCATCGCATCGGAACCCAGCCACAGCGGCCGGCGTCCCAGCGGCGTGTCCCGCTCGCTCTCGATGCGTTCTCCGGCGCGCATGCCTGGCCGCGCCAGGCCCATGTCGCTGCGGACGAACTCCGGACTCCAGGGGATGAGCGTGTAGGTGGCGCGGATCTGGCCGGCCGCCTCCTGCTCGGCGTAGCGATCGAAGTTCACCAGGCGAGTCTGCCAGCGACCGGCCAGGCAGAGCGTGCAGACCACCCCGACCAGCAGGGCCAGTCCCGCACGCGGCCCGATGCGGTCGATCGTGGGCAGCCACCCCGCAAGCACCGCCAGCGGCACGGAGACGCCGGCGGCGACCAGCCAGGGCGCGGCTGCCCCTCGTCCCCAGTTCCGCACCGCCTCGGTCCGCTGCGTGGCATCGAGCCAGTCGTGCGCCACCGACACCACCAGCACGGTGAACGTGGCCTGCACGAAGGCGATGGCCAGCATGACCAGTCGGGTGCCCCGCGGCAGCCCCGCCACGCGAGGCGGCAGCAGCCACAGGGCGGCGAAGGCCACGCCCAGCAGCAGCAGGAGGTCGGTCGCGCGCAGATGCTCCAGCAGCGGCCACTCCACGCCGGTCACCTCGCCTCCGGGGCCCAATCGCTCCACCCGAAGCGGGTGCGCATTGGCCAGCAGCGGCGCGAACACGGCGCCGGCCGCCACCATCGCGATCCACGCCAGCGAGATCACCGCGGCCCGCCGCCGCAGCACGCGGTCCCACACGTCGGCCCAGAAGCCGCGGGCCCGCCGCTGTCCAACGCCGCGCATCGCGTCGATGCCGCTGATCACCTCGGTCGCATCACTCATAGCTCACCCTCGGGTCGGCCATGGCGTACAGGATGTCCGCCAGCAGCAGGGCCAGCAGGTTCACGCAGGCGATCATGAACGTGTTGGCCAGGATGATCTCCCGGTCGCGCAGGTCGATCGCCTCGAGGATCAGGGTGCCCATGCCCGGCACGCTGAAGATGCGCTCGACCACCACGCTGCCTCCGAGCATGGCGGGGAAGATGCCCACGAACATGGTGATGAGCGGCAGCAGGCTGTTCCGGAAGACGTGGCGGATCACCACGTCCATGCGGGGCACGCCCTTGGCCTTGGCCGTGCGCACGTAGTCGGCGCTCAGGTTGTCGAGCATGGCCGCGCGGCACTGCTTGCTCAGCACCGCGAAGCCGCCGTACGTCAGGCAGGTCACCGGCAGCGCCACGTGCCAGAGCAGGTCCAGCAGCCAGCCGCGCGAGTGCGCCCCAGGCAGGAAGGTCCAGTTCTCCGCCTGCGTGTCATGCAGCCCGCTCACCGGAAAGAGACCGAGGTACTGCTTGTTCGCCACGAAGCCGATCAGCAGCACCCCGGCCAGCACGGTGGGCACGCTCCAGAGCATCAGGAACACGGCGCCACTGGCGGAGTCGAACCACGAACCCCGCTTCATGGCTGCCAGCACACCCGTTGGAATGGCGATCAGGTAGATGATGGGGAACGCGATCAGGTTCAGCAGCAGCGTCACCGGGAGCGCCGACTGAATCAGTTCGGACACCGGGCGGTTCTTGCTGAAGGCCACGCCCAGATCGGGCGGACCGAGCCAAACCACGCCCGGGACCACCGGCAGGCCCACCCGTGGATAGGGCTCGGCATCGAAACTGGTCCGCTCGGCCATCGACGCGGCCACGGCGGTGCGCTGCGCCGTGTGCACCGCACGGGCCGCGGAGTCGAGTGCCGCCCATGCCCCGCTCTCCGGCCTGGGCGCGACGGTCCCGAACCGCGAGGGATCCGCACCGCCCTTGGCGTCGAGCCGATCCTGCAGCCCCTCGGCACGGGCGTAGTCGGCCAGCGCCTCGCGGAACGCCCGGATGGAACCCACATAGGCGCGGCGGGCCGCCTCGGCATCCCGCTGCAGCGCCCGATGGCGTTCATGCGGGTCCATCGTGCGCATGCCCTCGAAGGTGGCCACACCCGCGGCACGCGACAGGGCGAGCTCCCCCTCCGCCGGCGGCGGGAACCACTCGGCCAGCGGCGGCTCGGGCAGTTCACGCGGCGGTCTGACCCAGGTGCCCGAGGGCGCCAGCTGGAAGCGCGGCCCGAACTTCACGGGCGAGATCTGCGCCAACCACCGGCCATACTGCACCAGCACCGGGTCGTTGAGCCCGTAGCGGTCCTCCAGGTACGCCTGCATCTGCATCACGCGACTGGTGTCGCTCATCTGCCCGCCACTCACCTGCAGTCCCGCGCCGATCCCGCCCGGCGCCATGGCCACCAGGCCGAAGACCAGCAGCGTGATCCCCAGCAGGGTGGGGATCATCAGCAGCAGTCGCCTGACGATGTAGGTGCCCATGCGGAGGTCCGGACTTCGCCCGTCAGTTGGACGGCGCGGGCACGCTGCCGCCGCCCGTGCGGAAGAACGCCTCGGGCTGGAGGCCCGAGCGGTAGGTGTTCACGTTGCCGAAGTCGCGGCTCACGAAGCGCAGCCACGGCGAGACGCGGATGAAGGTGTAGGGCTGCTCCTCGGCCACGGCGGCCTCGAAGGCCTGCCACAGCTGCATGCGGGTGGCCTCGTCCATGGTCCGGCGCCCCTGCTCGATCAGGGCGTCCACCTTCTCGCTCTTCCACTGGATGAAGTTGTCGCCGCCCTCCTTCATGCTCTCGCTGTGCCAGACCTGACGCGGATCACTCTCGGGGCTGTTGGCGCTCCATCCCAGCGTGATGGCGTCGAAGTCGCGCGTCTTCAGCAGGTCCTGGTAGCGGCTCCAGTCCACGGGCCGCGTGGTCACCTCGATGCCCGCCCGGCCGTAGCTGTCCTTCACGAAGCGCGCGATCTTCTCGCTGATCTCGCCACCCGTGGCGTAGGTGTACTCGAAGCGGAACTTCTCGCCCTTCTCGTTCTCGAGCACGCCGTCCCCATCGCGGTCCTTCCAGCCCGCCTCCGCCAGCAGCGCCTTCGCGCGGTCCGGGTCGAAGGGCAGAGGCTTCACCGCGGGGTTGCTCCCCGGGCTCTCGGGGTTCATGGGTCCCTTGCTGACGATGCCGATGCCGTCGTAGATGTCCCGGATCATGCGCTCGCGGTCGAGCAGCATGGTCATGGCGCGACGCACGCGGACATCGGTGAAGGGCGTGATGCGCCCACCCGGTCGCGGTCCGCACTGCCAGGCGATGAAGCTGTAGCCGCACCGCATGTTGATCCACTTGAGCTGGTACCCCTTCTTGGCGAAGTCCGGCTCCTCCCGCTCGATCTTGTTGAACTGCGGGCTCGTGGGCGTCACCATGCTGGCCTCGCCGTTGCGGAAGGCCACCAGCCGGGCCAGGTCGTCCTTGATGCTCTTGAACCGTCGGCTCGCCAATGGCGACTTCGGGCCCCAGTAGCGGTCGTTCCGCACCAGCACCACGTCCGTGCCCGGCGTCCACTGCCGGTCCAGCTCGGCGGGTCCCCTGGGGCACCGATCCAGGCGGTAGGGCCCGCTGCCCAGCAGCACGCCCGTGGCCTGGTTGATCTGGCCAGGCTCGAACTGGCTGTAGAAGGCCTTGCAGAGGATCGGGTTGCCCATGGCATTGAGCAGGTTGGTGAAGAGCGCCTTGCTGAAGACGAATTCCACGGTGCGCTCGTCGATCACCTTCACCTCGGCGATGTTGTCCATCAGGCTCCGGGCGCGCTCGGCCTCGATGAGCGGGTTCAGCACGAAGTCCTTGAAGGTCCAGCGAACGTCCTCCGCGGTCACCGGGGTGCCGTCGCTGAAGCAGGCCTCGGGCCGGATGTGCACCCGCAGCCAGAGGCCATCGGGATCCACCTGCCACGCGTCGGCCAGCTGTCCGCGCACCTTCAGCGTGCGAGGATCGATCGTCGCGAGCCCCTCGCAGACGCTGTCGATCACGCGGATGCCGTAGACGTCGGTGCTGATGTAGGGCACCAGCTTGGCGGGCTGAGCCTCGAAGATCTCGGTGAACTCGCCGCCCTCGGCGAAGCCGGGCTGGCTGGCAGGATCCGACGCGAAGGCGGGTTCGGGCTGCCATTCCACCGCCACGCCGGCGCGTGCCCACGACTGGTCGCGAGGTCCGCCGGAGCGGCCACCGGAGGTCACGACGGCCGCGGCACCGGCCGGCGCCGCACGCCACTGTCCCATCCGCCTCTCCAACTCCTCCAGCCGCCCGTCCACCTTCTGCAGCAGTTCCCACTGCCGATCACGCTGGACCATCGAGAGCCACACGCTCACGGCCACCGCCAGCAGCAGCACAAGCATGACCAGGTCCTTGAAGCCGAATCCGTTTCGCATGGGACGGGCAGGGTAGCGAAGGGCCGCGTCCGGCGGTCATCCGGCCGAGGCGGGATCGAGGCGGTCCCGCAGCCGATCCGCCGCGAAGTTCAGCGACAGCAGCGACAGGGCGATCACCGCGCAGGGCGGCACCAGCAGCCACCAGCGACCCTTCACCAGGTTCAGTTCCGGCAGGCCCGCGGCCGCCAGATTGCCCAGGCTCGGCAGCGGGTCGCGGATGCCGATGCCGAGGAAGCTCAGGAAGCTCTCGCTCAGGATCGCCGCCGGCACCGTGAGGGCCGCGTAGGCCGCGACCGGCCCGGCCAGGTTGGGCAGCAGATGCCTCGCGAAGATCCGCCCTCCGCCCGCCCCGGCCGCTCGGGCCGCCTCCACGAAGGCCCGCTCTCGAAGCGAGAGCACCTGGCCTCGGACCACGCGGCTCATGGTGAGCCAGCCCACGCCCGCGATCGCCACCAGCATGGTGAACAGGTTGATCCCCTGCCGCACAGTCGGCGAGACATCGGACAGCCATCGGTCGGCCATGCCATCCACCGCCACGCCCAGGAGCGTGGCCAGCAGGATGCTCGGCAGTGCATAGAGCACGTCCACCGTGCGCATGAGCACGCCGTCGGCACGCCCTCCCCACCATGCAGCCGAAGTGCCCCAGAGCACGCCCACCACGGTGGTCATGAGGGCCGACGCGATGCCGAGCACCAGCGAGATGGCGCTCCCCGCGACCACCCTCGCCAGCATGTCGCGGCCGACCCGATCCGTGCCCAGCAGCGCGCCGGGCACGTGACCACCGGAAGCCTTCACCACATCCACGCGTCGAGCGGTCTCCGCATCCCACTGCCAACGGGGTGGCAGCAGGCTCAAGGGCAGGCTCTGCGCCATCCATCGGGGTTGGGCTCCGCCTCCCGGCACCTCGATGCGTCCGAACGCCCAGGGACTTGCGGCGGCCACGGCCGTGATCAGCGCCAGGAGCATGCAGGCCCCCACGCCGAGGCCCGATCGCTCTCGCGATCGGAGGGTGGATGGCACAGCGGGCTTCACGCCCGGACTTTACGACTTCGGCTTGCCCGAGGAGCCGCCGTGCCCCCTGCCCCGCGGCGGACGCGCCCCATCCGGACCGCCCTCCTCACCCCGCTCGCCACCGGGCGACTGACCTCCGAAGACGCGGTCTCGGCCGAGCGAGGGCATCTCGCCCCGCTGAGCGGCCTCCAGCATGGACTGGACGCGTTGATCGCGAGCCTCGATGTCCGCCTGCAGACGCTGCTTGGCCTCCTTGAGGGCCTTGTCCATGGCCACCAGCTCGAAGGCCCTCGCCTTGATGTCCAGTTCCACCTGCCGGGCGATGGCCTCACGGGCCTGCAGCAAGGCGGCGGCCTCGGCGGCGGCATCACCCGCATCCTTCGCCGCACGGATGGCCTCCACGGCGCGCCGCGTCTCCCGCTGCGAGCGGAAGTCGTCCACTCGGGCCTTGTAGAGCTCGGGCTGACGATCACGAAGCCAAGCCAGGCCGATCAGCCGGCGAGCCTGCATGCCGATGCGTCGGCTCAGCTCACCGGGATCCTGGGCACGAAGCTGCTCAAGGGCATCGCCCCAGGCCGGATCGATGTCCCTGGCAGTGGCGATGATCCTCTGGACGTCGTCGTCGGAGAGCTCACGACGACCGGGCCCTCCCCACCGGCGACCACCCTCCTCGGGGGCGTCACCTCGAAGCATGTCCCTGGATCGTGCATCCGGAAGCGGCGGCGGCTCGCGGAGCCCCTGCGCCACCGTCATCAGGCCGATGCTGCCCGCGGCGAAGACGGCGGCGGCCCACGGCGATGCGATGCGGCGAGAACTCATCCGCCCACCCTCGCGTCGGCAAGCAGGCGGCTCATCTCGTCATCCAGATCCGAAAGGCCCGTGTCCCGAAGGCCACCGATCTGCACGATGTCCTCGCCAAGGGAGGTGTCATCGGCTCCCTCGATCACCATGGTCAGCGTCAGGTCCGGCGTGGCGTCCAGCGCGTCCGTCTGCATCAGCCGAAGTGAAACGCCGGCGGCCAGCAGCAGCGCGGCAGCGGCGGCCAGCCATCGGAACCCCGTGCGGTGAAGCACCCAGGGCGATGGCACCGGCGCGGGCAGGCTGCTCACGCTTGCCTCGAAGAGGCGGTCGGTCAGGCCCGCGGGCTGGCGTCCGGCGGCTGCTCTCAGCAGCCGGTCGAGCCGGGGCGAGGAATCGGGTTCATGCATGGACGTCATGGCTGGAACCTTCCTGGAGGTCTTCCGAACGGGGTTGGCGGCCCATGCTTGCATGGCCGCGGAATGGAATCGTCGGTATCGGACGCTTCACGGGGCCTCCTCACCCAGCCTGCGCTGGATCAGGGCCTTCAGCTTGCGCAAGGCCCGATGGTGCCTCGCCAGCAGGGTTCCCAGAGGCTCCTCGAGCAGGTCCGCCATCTGCTGGAAGCCCATGCCGCCCTGGTGGCGGAGGTCGATGACCAGCCGGTCCGGCTCGGAGAGCTGCTGCATCGCGTCGCGAAGGGCGGCCAGTTCCTCGGCCGAGGCACGTTCCTCCGCCCGGGCGGCGGGGCCCACGTCCCCCAGCACCTCGGCGTCCATCGGGCGGGCTTGCCGCTTCCGTCGACGCATCTCGTCTCGCAGGCGGTTCAGCGCGATGCGGAAGAGCCAGCTCTCGAAGCGCCCCTGTTCCACGTAGTCCGCCAGCTTGCGGGCGACCGTGCAGAACACGCTCTGGGTGATCTCCTCGGCGAGTTCCGGATCGTGCGTGTGGCTTCTCAGGAAGGCGAAGACGCGCGGACCGAACCGCTCCACCACCACGCGCCAGGCGGGCGCATCCCCCGCGGCGGCGCGGGCGAGCAGCGGCGCCGTGTCGTCGGGCTGCGTCATCGCCGCGACAATCTACAGCGACGCTCTCAGATGGGGAGATCGTCGATTGGCGCCGAACGCGGGCGAGGTGAACCCTCGAAGCCACCGGGTGGGGCCGCGTCGGTGAAATCCCTGAACCGCGTCAGGCGACCATCCCACGTCAGGCGGACCACGCCGGTGGGCCCGTTCCGCTGCTTGGCCACGATCAGTTCCGCGAGTCCGCGCTTGTCCGGATTCGCCTCGAGCCAATCATCGTCACCCTGGTGGTAGTACTCCTCGCGGTGCAGCATGAGCACCACGTCGGCGTCCTGCTCGATGCTGCCGGACTCCCGCAGGTCGCTCATGCGAGGCTTGTGGCCCTCGCGCTGCTCGGCGGCGCGGTTGAGCTGGCTCAGGCAGATCACCGGCACCTCCAGTTCGCGGGCCATGGCCTTGATGCCGCGGCTGATCTCGCTCACCTCCATCTGCCGGCTCTCCACGCGGCCGCCGCTGGACATGAGCTGCAGGTAGTCGATGAAGATGGCTCCCACGCCATGCTGTTCCTTCAGGCGACGGGCCTTGCTCCGCATGCTCAGCAGGGTCAGGCCGGGCGTGTCGTCGATCCACACCTGGCACCGCTGCAGGCTCTCGCAGGCCCCCAGGAGCGCCCGGTAGTCCTCCTTGCGGAGCATGTTGCGGCGCAGCCGCTGGCCGTCGATGCCTCCCTTCGCGCACAGCATGCGCTGCACCAGCTGCTGGCGGCCCATTTCAAGGCTGAACATGGCGACCGGATGCCCCGCCGCGGCCACGTTCTCCATCATGTTCAGGGCCAGGGCGGTCTTGCCCATGCTGGGGCGGGCCGCCAGGATGAGCATCTCGCCCTTCTGCAGGCCGCTGGTCATCTCGTCGAATTCCGCGAAACCCGCGGGCAGGCCCGTGAAAGGCTTGCCCTCGCTGTCCTCGATGATCTTGATGGTCTGGTCGAGCAGTTCCTGAAGGCTGCTGAACCGGGCGCCGTCGCGCCGCTGGGCGATGGCGAAGATCCGCTGCTCGGCCGCCTCGAGGATCTGCTGCGGCTCGTGCATGGTGCCCTGCGCGTCGGCCAGGATCTCGCCAGCCGCCCGCATGAGCTCCCGCAACGTGGACTTGTCGCGGACCAGACGGGCGTGCTCCGCGGCGTGCGCCGCGGTCGGCGAACTTTCCGCCAACTCGACCAGGTAAGCGGTCCCGCCCACATCCTCGAGCACGCCCCGATCGGTCAGCAGCTGGTTGAGCTGCACCACGTCGAGCGTGGCGGTGCGATCCCAGATCTGCACCATGGCGTCGAAGATGGCGCCATGAGCGGGCCGATGGAAGTCCGCCCCGGTGGGCACGATCTGGATCACGTCCCCCACCACGCGCGGATCGATGAGCATGGCGCCGAGCAGGCGGCGCACGTCGCGGAGGTCGGCCCGCTCACCTGGAGCGGAACGGCCCTTGGGCCTGGGGGCGTCCATGATGGGGATCGATCAGCGGCTGGCCACAGCGGCGCCGGCGGTGGCCAGCTCGCCCTGCTCACGCATCAGGCGGCCGGGCTTGAAGCGCACGGTGCGCTTCGCGGGCACCTGCACGGGCACGAGCGTCTTGGGATTTTGGGCGGCCCGGGCGGCGCGGTGACGCACCTCGAACACGCCGAAGTCGCGGAACTCGAGCCGGTTGCCCTGGTCCAACTCCGAAACCACCCCGTCGAGGAAGGCCTGCACCACCGTCTTCACGTCGTTGCGCTGCAGACCGGTCTGCTGGGCGATGCGTTCGACGAGTTCCTTCTTGGTGATGGTGGCCATCATCTCTCTCCAGGTTGCGTGCGGAAGGCGGCCGACGCAAGTGCCGATCGCCTCAGGGAGTATGGAGCCCGGGAACGCCACGAGTCAAGTGGCCATTTCATCCACGGATCGTCCCCGCCTCGCTCCCGCGAACCCGGTGGATGACCGAGGTGGTGCTGACTCCGGCGACATGATCCAGAAGCCGGAGCTGCACCCCCAGTTCCTGCAGCAGGGCATGCTCGGCGACCTCCTCGGGACATCGGTAATCGCCACCCTTGGCGTAGATCGAGGGCCGCACCGCACGAATGACCTCATGGGCGGTCCTCTCCTCGAACCAGGTCACCAGGTCCACGCACTCCAGCGCAGCGAGCACCTCCATGCGCTGCTCCAGCGGGAAGACCGGGCGGTCCGGGCCCTTGAGCGAACGGACGGAGGCATCGGTGTTCAGGGCCACCACCAGCACGTCACCCAGCTCGCGGGCCTCCCGCAGGTAGGCAACGTGGCCCGCGTGCAGGATGTCGAAGCAGCCATTCGTGAGCACGATGCGCTGGCCCAGCGCCCGGCGCGCCTCCAGCTCGACCTGCATGGCCGCGCGGCCCCGGATCTTGCCCACCATGTGCCCGGCCTGCGCCAGCGCCTGCCGACGCACCTGCGCGAAGGGAATGG
>JBILWQ010000202.1:0-4231 GCA_044369805.1 Phycisphaerales bacterium | reverse complement strand
GACATCGCGGCCGAGGGATGCCTCTACGGCGAGGGCTGCGCCTCGGCGGCGCAGACGGTGCAGTGGCTGTTCGGAGGCTTTCCGGTGTTCGACACGACGGTCCTCGCCTCGGGGCTGACCTCGACCGCGGCCACGGGAGCCGGTCTGGCAAGCTACGCGTACGCGCCGAGCATTCAGACGGATTCCGAGTTCATCAGCGCATCGTTGCTCTGCGCAACGAGCATGGTGCCGAAGAGTTCGGTCGACAGCTCGCAGGGCATCTGGCTGTTCCGTCCGGCGTGCCCCGGGGATCTCGATGCGAACGGCACGGTCGACGGAGGCGACATCAGCCTGCTGCTCCTGCTGTTTGGATCGGGTGCGGATTCGCTGGGTGACCTGGATGACAGTGGCATGGTCGATGCGGGCGACATCGCGATGCTGCTGCTCGAGTTCGGCGACTGTGCCTGAAATGCGGCCGCGAGGCGGGTTCGCGCGGCTCGCTGACTCGTTCACGGCCGACGAGGAGGCGAGCGACGGCGTGTTGCATGTGGTGGACCTGGCACCCATGCCGCCGGCGGAGCCGTTTCCCCGTCCGCCGGATTCAGATCAGGCCCAGGGCATGCGGATGGCTCGCCACGTTCCCTCGCTTGCCGCAGGGCATGCGCCCGAGGCGAACCACACCCGGTGCCGCGAGGGTATGGCGACCGCGGCGTAGATGGTGCGGAGCGATTCGCTGCCTCGGCCGGGACGCATTTCCACACCCTCATCGGCGAGCAAGGCCATCAGGTTGTCCGGCTGGGGGCTCTGGTCGGCGCTGTCGTGCAATGCCGCCTGCAGACGGCACCAGCGGCTGATGGTGCCGTTGCCACCGACCCGTCGGCCACGCTCCATCGCCTCGTCGGGCGAAGGATCCTTTGTCTGGGCATGGTTCGTGGCCACCAGCGTTGATCGCCCCGCCAGGGGCCACGGTTCCACCACGCGGAAGCCGCTGAGCGAGCACTCGAAGATGGCCGACTCGCCCCGACGGCCATCCACGGCGAACAGCAGCACGCCTCGGTCGCGGTCGGTGCGGTCGATGAACGCCTGCACCTCGTGCAGGTTGCTGCAGGTCTCGAGCGCCTCGCGCATCCAGAACAGCCACGAGATGCACGACACGCCCGCCCGCGGCTCGCCAGCGGCCTGCAGCGTGTGCATGTGCAGCCACAGCCCCTCGGCGTTCATGCCGGTGTCCGCATCGATGTCGCCCATCAGGCCCAGGGCCACGCAGGGAATGCGGTGGGGCACGGCATGGAACACGGCCGCCGTGCCTCGCTGAAGCGTGGCCTGGTACCAGTCGCAGTTTCGCGCGACCCACGGGTCGGGATCATGCACGACCACGCCTGAGCACATCGGTCCGTCGGCCGAGACCAGCGGCTGCGCGCCCGCCACCGGCGTGCCCGCGGGAACCGCGATGTCCGCATAGAGGAACTGCTGCACCCGTGTCGCGGGCACCGCGGCGCCATGAGCCATCGCCTGCATCTGCCGCTGATAGTGAAGGGGCAGGCGACATGCCCAGGCCTCCGCATGCATGGCCAGCTGGTCCGGATCGGTGCGCTTGAGGGCCATCATGTCCCGCAGATAGCGATCGATTCGCCCCCCACGGAGCAGATCTCCGCAGGCGCGGCCGTACGCGAAGCCGGCCTCCTCGACCGGTCCGGGAAGATGGATCTGGTGAAAGGCGGGATCGATCACGCGGCCGGGAGCGTAGGGGGGGGCGGCTGCGTCAGCCCGTCTGGTTCCGTGCAGCCGCCATGCACAGAACGAACGCGTTCAGCACCAGCAGCGCGCCCGCTGGCAGCATCTGCAGCAGCGAGTCGCCGATGCGGATCCGCGTGGCGATGCCCAGAAGCATGAGCACGGCGAGCCCGGCCGATGCCACGACCAGCAGCGGCGGGTGGAACTGGCCGACAAGCAGCCCAAGGGCCCCAAGGCACTCGAGCACGCCCACCGTCTGACGGAAACGCGGCAGTCGGTATCGCTCGAACTCGGCGACCATTTGTGCGGAGACCAGGCAGGAACCTCCATAGAAGAGGAACAGCAGGGCCGAGAGCACCCGCGAGATCTCGAAGGCTGTCTGCATGGGCAGGGTCAAGCCGAAAGCGTAGGTCTGCCGAGGGCGCGGGTCATCCGATATCTTCCCGATCCATGATCGCAAGCCACATCCTGCAAGTCATCGTTGGACTGGGCCTTTTGAACGTGTGGCTGCTGCGCCGTGACAGCGCCACGGCCTATCGTGGCGGGGCTGCCAGGAACCTGAAGGAGGAGTTCGCCACCTACGGGCTGCCCGCACCCATGTACTACATCGTGGGCGGACTCAAGATCATCTGCGGCGTGCTGCTGCTGGTGGGCCTGTGGTTCCCGCCCGTGGTGCTGCCGGCGGCCGCCGTGGTGGCTGTGCTCATGCTCGGTGCTGTGGTCATGCACCTGAAGGTGGGCGATGCGGTGTCCAAGTACGTTCCGGCTGCGCTCATGCTGGCCATGAGCGGCGGCATCTGCGTGCTCTCGCGCCTCTAGCGGATCCTTCGGGAACGCGCGATCAGGGCCGCCCGATCGCCAGCAGTCGACGCAGGTCGCGCGGCTGAAGCACCACGACCAGGTTCACCACCAGCATGCCGATCGCCAGCGGGATTCCGCGGGGAAACATGGTCAGGTTGAAGACGACAATGCCGATCGAGATGGGCAGCTGCATCAGGCCCGCCGCGAACCGCGTGCGGGGCACCAGCAGCAGGATGCCCAGCACCAGGTGGCCGATCGCAAGCCAGTCCATCAGGCCCCCATCCCGGATCAGTTCCCACATCTGCGCACCGCGCGAGCCGTCGCTCATGGGGGGCTTGACCCACTTGAACGCGTGGTTGGCCGCGGAGCCGACCAGCGGCACGGACAGCAGCAGGGCACTGATGGTCTGAACGCGTCGCATGGCGATCAGCGGCTCCGATGCCGTGAACGGCCCGCGGCGCCAGCCCCTGCGTGCTGGGGCTCCGGCTGAAGATCAATCGGCCCACGCCGGCGGCATGCATCGGAGCAGTAGCGCACGTTCTCCCAGTCGCGCTCCCACTTCTTGCGCCAGGTGAATGGGCGCAAGCAGCAGGCGCACTGCTTCGGAGGTGGCACGGGGCGTCGTTGGATCGGGGGCATGGCCAGGTCCGGGCTCCTTGTGGCCGAGGGTAGGCGTGTCCGGGCGTTCACGAGACGATCGGTGGGTCTACAGGAAGCGCTCGATCAGCCGCCGGGAATGCCGGTCAAGGCCCAGTCGGTCGCGCACGCGGTAGCTCACGCCGTGCGCATCGGTGATCAGCAGCGCACCGCCATCGAGCCGGCGGATGTCCTCCTCGCCCTTGAGCACGAACTGCGTCGCGCCCCGGTCGGTCTGCACGGTCCAGGTGCTTGGCGTGGAGAAGGTGGAGACCGAGATGAGGCGTTCCAGCACCGGCACGAACTCGCGTGCGGCGAGTTCCTCCTCGATCAGCCCACGCTGCGGCTGTGGCACGGCGTCGAGCCGGTCGATCCAGAGCACTTCGTGTCCGTCGCCGCCCACCAGGCTCAGGCCGTCGGTGGGGGCGCTGAGCGGGAAGGGCCGCACGGGCACCACCGACTCGTGGCGTGAGCCATCGTGCAGCGTGCAATCCAGGCGGCCACGGGCGTTGCGAAGCAGCTCGAAGGCGGGCGTCATGCGTCCCTTCCGTTTCGTGCGTCCGCGCCCATCGTCTCGGTGGCCGCCCCGCCGGGCGAGCCTTCCATGCCTCGCGCCTGCGCCTCGTGGATGCGCCAGTAGGCCTGGCGCCGCGCCATGAGCTCGTCATGCGGTCCCATCTCGACCACCTGCCCGCGATCGAGCACCACGATGCGGTCCGCCTTACGCAGCGTGGAGATGCGGTGGGCAATGGCGATGGTGGTGCGGCCGCGCACCAGGTTGTCCAGTGCCGCCTGGATCTCCTTCTCCGTCTCGGTGTCCACGCTCGAGGTGGCCTCGTCAAGGATCAGGATCCGCGGATCGATCAGCAGCGCTCGGGCGATGCTGATGCGCTGCCGCTCGCCGCCGCTGAGTCCCTGGCCGCGCTCGCCCACCTGGCTGTCGTAGCCGTGCGGCAGGCGCAGGATGAAGTCATGCGCGCGCGCGGCGCGGGCCGCCGCCACGATCTCCTGGCGCGTGGCGTTGGGGCGTCCATAGGCGATGTTCTCGGCGATCGTGCCAAAGAACAGGAAGGGTTCCTGC
>JBILWQ010000201.1:0-4248 GCA_044369805.1 Phycisphaerales bacterium | reverse complement strand
GCTCGAGGCCACCGCGGCTGGGGCGGACCTGGCATTCATGGCCCAGGCCCTTCGCGGCGCTCGCCTTCGCGTGGAGGCGTGGAATCCATCGCAAGGCCCGCGTCCTGCCTCGCGAGGCACGCAGCGTCGAGCGTGGATCGTGGTGCCCCCGCTCGTCCGGACCAGCCTGGAACCCGACGCGGCCGAGGAGGCGCTGCTGATCGCCACGCGCCGGCTGCTTCAGGAGGGCCAGCCGGTGCTGGTGCTGGTGGCTCCCAGCGTGGCGGCCAGCATGGGCATGAGCGATCCGTGGTCAGGCCTGATGGCCGACTTCGGCCTGACGGCACGGAGCAGCGAGATGGTGGTGCAGTTGCAGGCCAGCTCGGAATCGGGTCGGGCGCTTCGTCAGGGAATCGAGGGCGTGGCTCCGGGTGATCATGTCCTTGGTGGCGTGACGGGTGGAGCGACGGTCTGGCCCATGGCGGTTCCCCTGCGTCTGGATCCGGTGCCCGGTGTCGAGGCGGCGGTCGTGGCCCGCGTGCCGGAGGAGCCGTCGATCTGGATCGAGGACGATCCCCGCGTTGTCACGCGCGGCACGGTGGAAGTTCCACTGGAGAAGGCCATGAAGCCGGGCGCGGTCGTGCCGCTGCTCGAAGTGGCGCAGCGCGGATCGCAGCGCGTCGCGCTGGCTGGTGGCGTGGCCTGGGTCCTCTCCCAGTCCGCGGCCGCCGCCGATGCGCGCGGCATGCCGCGCCATGCGGGCAACAGGGACCTGCTCGTGGGCACGGTGCGTTGGCTGGTGGGGGATGCAACCGTTGCCGCCGTTGCGCCCGTCGCCGGAAGCGCGGGGCGCGGGCTCTTCGCCGTGACGTGGCTTCCGACCCTCGTGCTGCTGGGCATCCGCATGGGAGTGTCGACCGCTCGGAGGCGTGCATGACCCATCCCCGGACGTGGACCGTGCCCGCGATCGTGCTGCTCGCATCGCTCGCGCTGGGCTGGTGGTGGCGACGGGATGGCTGGCAGGGGCCGCCTCGCCCGCTCTGGCGGCAGCCGGTGGCCTCGGTGACCGGCATCGAGGTGAGGGGCCGTGGCCTGACCTGGTCCTACGCGCGGGAGGGTGACGTGTGGGTCCAGACCGAGCCCTTCCGCCAGCCCGCGGACATTTCGGCCATCAGGCGACTGCTGGCGGCCGCAGCCGATGCGACGCCCGTGTACCGGCAGGCGCTGGCGCAGACGCCACACGGTGCCGGACTGGAAACGCCCGAGGCGACGCTGGTGATCCGCAGCGGCGATCGCGATCGTGTCACGCTGCGGATCGGCGCGGAGCATCCGGGCGGACTGGCCTGGGTCGGTGAAGAGACCGCAGGCGAGGCTGGGCCCTGCGCGGCGGAACTGCGGCGGAGCGTGCTCGCGGCGCTCCAGGGCGAACTTCTCGATGACCACGTGTTCGAGCTCGCCGGTGCGGACAGCGATCGCATCCTTCTTCGCGTGGGAGGCGAGCCGCCCGCGGTGCTCGAACTGGAACGCACGCCCTCGGGGTGGCGCATGCTGCAGCCCTGGGCCTCAAGGGCGGATGGCGCGGTGGTCGCCTCCTTCCTGCAGGGACTGGCCAAGCTCAGGGTCCAGGGCGTGGTGCAGCGGGACGTGGGCGATGGCTCGCTGCATGGCCTGAAGGCGCCCGCGGCTTCGCTCGCGGTGCGCACGCTCGATCCCTCGCGAGGGATGGCCAGGGAGGAGGTCGTGCTTCTGGGTTCGGATGCTGGGCAGGGTGCTCGCTTCGCGCGGATCGGCGAGCGGCCGTCGGTGCTCCAGGTGGATGCGCAGACCGTTGCGGGCCTGGTACCCCCCGCGGCGGCGTTCGTGGATCTTCGAGCGTGCGCTCTGTCGCCCGCCCAGATCCGTGTCGTCCGCATCCTGGATCCGGAGGGATCGCCTCGCTGCGAGCTGAGGCGCCAGGGCGAGGACTGGCTGGTGCAGCGAGGAGACGCGGGGGTGCCGGTGGATGACCGGAACCTTCGAGAGCTGCTCCGCTCGCTCTGCGAGACGCGGGCCGCGGGGATCTCGGGCGATCCCGCTCGGCCCGAGTGGCTGGTGGGCACCGTGGAACTTCAGGGCCAGGATCTGGCGTTCCGCCGCGTGCAGGTGTGGCGACTGTCCGATGGTCGGTGGGCCATGACCGACGGCGATGGTCCGGTGCGGGTGTATCCCGCCTCGCTGC
The DNA here is from genome assembly GCA_044369805.1 of Phycisphaerales bacterium. Classification (GTDB taxonomy): domain Bacteria; phylum Planctomycetota; class Phycisphaerae; order Phycisphaerales; family SM1A02; genus SYAC01. The sequence goes on along the minus strand of JBILWQ010000201.1, from coordinate 2,051 downwards.
CCATGCCGCTCGCGGCCGCGGATCATCTGCCGAAGCGGTAGTGCAGCAGCGCGTCCGGTCCACGGCGCCGTACCGAGAGCAGTCGCATGGGAATGCCATCGGCGATGCGATCGCTGACCCGGCCGCGGGCTGGACCCATGGCCTGCTCATCGGCAAGCAGCCGGGGACCCACGAAGACCCAGGCCTCGTCGATCAGGCCCTCATGAAGCAGCGCACCGGTCAGGCCACCGCCGGCCTCCACCAGCACGTTGCTCACGCCGAATTCGCGGCGGAGAGCCTCGAGCAGGCCCTTGAAGTCGCTGTGCTGCTTCATGCACCCCACCCCCAGGTCGCCCAGCGAGCGGCGGTGCTCGCTGCGTTCGCCGAAGGCCCTGGGGAGCGTGGTCACGACCGTCCGGTGTTCCTTCGCGGTGCGGACCACCTGTCGGTCGAGCGGCAGGGCGAGATCCGGGTCCACGATCACGCGGATGGCGTTGCGTCGTGGCGTGCCCAGGCGGCAGTTCAGCATGGGGTCGTCGCGCATCACGGTGCCGATGCCGGTCAGGATGGCGTCCACGCGGCCCCGTTCGCGGTGCACCATCGCACGGCTTCGATCACCACTGATCCACTGGCTGTCATGGTTGCGCGTGGCGATGCGCCCATCGACGGTCTGGGCCCACTTGGCGATCACCCATGGCAGCGCGGTGGTCGCCCGCTTCAAGAACGGCGCGTTCAACTCGCGCGTCTCGGGAAGGCTCAGCTGCTCGCACGCGATGCCTGCCCCGCGCAGCCAGGCCTCGCCGCCCTGTGCCTGCGGGTGCGGGTCGTTCTCGCCGTAGAGCACGCGCGCCACGCCCGCGGTGCGCAGGGCCTCCACGCACGGAGGCGTGCGACCATGGTGGGTGCAGGGTTCCAGCGTCACGATCGCGGTGCCGCCGCGGGCCCCTGCGCCCGCACGCTTCAGCGCCTCCACCTCGGCGTGCGGACCACCGATGCGGCGGTGATAGCCCCAGCCTGCCATGACGCCGTCGCGATCGAGCACCACGCAGCCGACCATGGGATTCGGCTCCACGTGTCCGTGCCCGCGCACGGCCAGACGTGCGGCCAGGCGCATGAAGTGCGCGAGATCGCTCATGTGCCCGCTCCAGCGGTCGCGCGCGGCGACGTCGGCTGTCGCGACGCATGGTTCGGCGCGCCGTCCCAGCGGATGGTCGCCACGAGCAGGTCGTCGTCCGCCATCCGATTTCGCCAGCCCTGCACCAGCTCGACCAGGTGTCCGGCCCAGTCCTCGGGCGCCTCGACTCGTGACAGGCTTGCCCGCAGGCGCTGCAAGCCGAACTGTTCGCCGCGCCGATCCCGCGCCTCGAACAGACCGTCGGTCACCATGAACAGCGTGTCACCGGTCTGGAGGGCGAGTGATTCCTCGTGGGATTCGAAACCGTCATCGCCCATGGCACCGAGCAGCAGCGTCGTGCTGTCGAGGCACCGCACCTGTGCATCCGCGCCGCGGATGTAGACCGGCGGGTGTCCGGCACTGGCGTAGCGCGCCGAACCCTGCATCGGATCGACCAGCATCGCCGCCGCGGTCGCGTGGATGCCCTGTCTGGTCAGGGTGAGCAGGCAGTACGCATTCAGCTGTCGCAGCAGGTCGCCCGGTCCCACCTCGGGTCGCTCCGCCACGATGCGGTCGATTTCCCCCGACAGTCGCGCCACCGTCATGGCGGCGGCCAGGCCGTGCCCGGAGACGTCCACCAGCACGATGCGCAGCGATCCGTCCGGTGCCGTGCTGGCGTGCAGGTAGTCGCCGCCCACCTCGTCGGCGGGCACGTGCTGGAAGGCGAAGGTGATGCCCGGTGCCTGCACGTCCGTCGGGAACAGCGCCGCCAGCACCGCGCGCGCCTGAGACAGCTCGCGACGCATGCTGAAGAAGCCGCGCTGCACCATGCGCTTGCGGAAGCGGCGTCGATGCGCCCACAGGCGCAACCAGCACATCAGCAGTCCCGGCAGCAGCGCGAGCGGGGCGAACAGACTCGCCGCCGTCGCGCCCATCAGCCGCAGGCCCAGCGGGATCT
>JBILWQ010000198.1:0-4322 GCA_044369805.1 Phycisphaerales bacterium | reverse complement strand
AAGCTGGTGGTCCCTTGACCCCGGGTTAAACCGCGCCACACGAGACGGAACGACCGTGACCACCGCCGTCGCCACACCCCAGGCCAGCTTCATCGACCGCAACTACCACCTGATCCGCCGACTGCATTCGCTCAGCGGCGTGTTCCCGATCGGGCTCTTCCTGATCCCCCATCTCACCACCAACAGCAGCATCGTCTGGGGTGGCCTGCTGAACAAGACCAAGTTCGCGGATCGTGGCATCGAGGCCTCCGGCGCCGGTGTGGCCACCTTCCAGCACGAGGTCGACTTCATCCACGGCCTCCCCGCCCTGATCTTCATCGAGATCTTCGTGCTCTGGCTGCCCATCGCCTTCCATGCCGCGGTGGGCGTGTGGTTCGCCCGCACCGGCCGCTTCAACACCACCCGGTACGCGTATCAGGACAACTGGCGATACGTCTGGCAGCGCGTGAGCGGCTACGTGGGCGTGCTCTTCATCTTCATGCACGTCAGCAGCCTGCGGTGGGGGTGGACCTATGGCGGCCTCATGCCCGGCTTCGAGGCCGACGCGGCCGCGAGCAGCCTTGCCACGCACCTGCAGCGCGGTTCGCTGGGCATGCTCATGGCGGGCTTCTACCTGCTGTGCGTGCTCGGGCTGGTCTTCCATTTCGCCAACGGCCTGTGGACCGCGGCCATCACCTGGGGGCTGACCATCAGTGTGGGCGCCCAGCGTCGCTGGGGCCAGGTCTGCACCGCCATCGGACTGGGTCTTGGCGCGGCGGCCGTGACGGCCGTGTTCGGCTTCGCCACGCTGGATCCGGATGATGCCCGCGAGGTGGAGGCGAAGTACCGACAGCCCACCGTCGAGGTGAATGAGCAGGTCGAGATCAACTTGTCCCAGGCGGCCGAGCGGCATTCCATCACCGGCGAAGGAGAGCAGCAGTGAGCACCCGACCGCAGCGCGTCATCGTGGTGGGCGGAGGCCTGGCGGGCCTGGCCGCCACCATCCGCATCGTCGAGGCCGGCATGCCGGTCGATCTCTTCAGCATCGTTCCGGTCAAGCGGTCGCACAGCGTCTGCGCCCAGGGCGGCATCAACGCCTGCAACGAGATCGCCCGCCAGCAGGGCTACAGCGAGCACGAGCACTTCGACGAGTCGATCTACGGCGGCGACTTCCTGGCCCACCAGCCGCCGGTCTACGAGATGGCCCACTGGGCACCCAAGATCATCGACCTGCTCGACCGCATGGGTGTGCCGTTCAACCGCACCGCCGAGGGGCAGCGCGACCTGCGCCTCTTCGGCGGCAGCCTGTACAAGCGGACCCACTTCGCCGGCGCCACCACGGGCCAGCAGCTCATCTATGCGCTGGATGAGCAGGTGCGGCGATGGGAGGCCGAGGGCAAGGTGCGCAAGTACGAGCATTGGGAATTCCTGCGGCCGGTGGTCGACGAGGCTGGCCTCACGCAGGGCATCGTGGCCCAGGACCTGCGCACGATGCAGGTCCGCGGCTTCCGCGCCGACGCCGTGGTCATGGCCACCGGCGGCTGCGGCCTGGTCTTCGGCAAGAGCACCAACAGCGTCATGTGCACCGGCGCGGCGGCCGCCCGCTGCTACCGCAATGGCGCCCTCTACGCCAACGGCGAGTTCATCCAGGTGCACCCCACCGCCATTCCCGGCGCGGACAAGCTTCGCCTGATGAGCGAGAGCGCCCGCGGCGAGGGCGGCCGCGTGTGGGTGCCCCGCAAGAAGGGTGACAACCGCGATCCGCGACAGATCCCCGAGGCCGAGCGGTGGTACTTCCTGGAGGAGCGATACCCCAAGTACGGCAACATCGTGCCTCGCGACATCGCCACCCGCGAGATCTTCGAGGTCTGCGTGAAGGAAGGCATGGGGGTGGCGGGCCAGAACCAGGTCTATCTGGACCTGACCCATCTCGGCCGTGCCTACCTGGACCGCAAGCTCGGCGGAATCCTGGAGATCTACCGGAAGTTCGTGGGCGAGGAGCCGAGCGAGGTGCCCATGCGCATCTTCCCCGGCGTGCACTACTCCATGGGCGGCCTCTGGACCACCTACACCGCCAAGCCCGACGCGAAGGGCCTGACCCCCGGCGCCCCCAACAGCATGATGACCAACGTGCAGGGGCTCTACGCCTTCGGCGAGGTCAACTACCAGTATCACGGCGCCAACCGCCTCGGGGCCAATGCCCTGCTCAGCTGCATCTTCGACGGCCTCTTCTGCGGTCTGGGCGTGGCCAACTTCGCCAAGGACCGCAAGGAGATCGCCGAGAAGGCGCCGGCCGCCCTCTTCGACGCGGCGGTGAAGGCCGAGGAGGGGATCGCCAGGAGCCTGACCGAGGGTCGCGGTGGAGAGAACCCCTACCTGATCGGCAAGGAGCTGGGCGAGGAGATGACCGCGGCGTGCACCGTGGTGAAGGACGAGCAGCGGCTCCTTCAGGCCCGCGGCAAGGTGGCCGAGTTGCGCGAGCGGTTCAGCCGCGTGCAGCTGAGCGACACCGGCCTGTGGACCAACCAGAACCTGAGCCACGCCCGCGCGGTGGGCGACATGCTGTTGCTGGCGGACGTGATCGTTGAGGGCAGCCTGGCCCGCAAGGAGAGCCGCGGAAGTCACTTCCGCACCGACTTCCCGCAGCGCAACGACGAGCAGTTCCTGGCCACCACGGTGGCAGCCTTCGACCCGGCCCGCGGCAAGGCCCAGATCAGCTTCGAGCCGGTGCAGACGCCGCTGGTGAAGCCCAGGGCCCGCACCTACGGCAAGGTGGAGGACGAGAAGCCCGCTGCGAAGCCGCAACCCGCGCTCGCCTGACCCGAACCGAGCGAGGGACGGGCCTACATATCGGCCCCTCTCACCCGGCCGATGGCCCCAGCACCGCTGGTCCAAGAACGGCCACCGCGCTCATGCCCAGTTGGACCACCGCCAGCAGCCAGACCCCGGCCCGGACCAGCCGATGACCCACGGCCCCGGGCCTCAAGCCCATGGCCACAAGCCAGCCGATGGCCAGCAGCACCCACGGATCGAAGTAACGCTGGAAGGTCTGGGCATTCGCCGCCTGTGAAAGAGCCATGCCCGCCATGGCGGCCAGCAGCCACGCCGCCTGCAGACCCCGCCCCCGCAGTTGTGCCGCACTCCACAACAGGGCCAGAACCGCCCCGCCCACGGCAGCCATGCCGACCACGGCAAGCGACCGCCCACCGACGACCGGCAAGCCGCGAGCCGCATCCCACAGCGGACCACCCCAACGGCCCACCTGGTGCGCTCCGACCACCGCATCAATCGGCTTCTCGTCGCCGGTCTTCTGGAAGGCCGTGCCTGCCTGCTGCGCGGCGGGCGGCAGGACCTTCCGATAGCCGGACTCCACGGTCAACGAAAGCACCAAGGCCAGCAACGCCGCGAACACCGCCAGGCTCCGTTGCCCGCCGTCAGCCCCGCGCCACAGGCCAGGCAGCAGTGGCAGGCCCCACACGCCGAACACCGCCACCGCCACCACCGGTGCTGCGGGATTGCCCATGGACTGGTGGAACGCCTGGAATCGCGGCGGCACGGCACCACCCCAGATCGTCATGAACGCCGCAATGGTCAGAACCGCTGGAAGCAGCACGATCAGGGCACGCGTCACGCGCCGCAACGGCCGTCGATCCCGGCCACGATCGGCGAAGTGCATGCCCATGACACTGGGGATGCACGCCCACACCAGGATGTGCCGCACCAGCACGGTGCCCGCCCCAAGCACCCCCAGCACCACCACGGACGCCGCCGAGACACGGCACACCAGCGACACCCCCATGACCGCGGCGGCCATTGCCACCGCCGCGGCCTCGGTGGTGCACCAGATGGCGGAACCCAGCAGGTAGGGACTCAATGCCAGCGGTGCGGTCACCAGCGATGCCGTGCGGCCGGGTACCCATCGACATGCCACTCGCCACGTCACCAGCCACGCAGCCAGACCAGCCAACGCGCCGAGCAACCGGATCGCCGTCTCGCCAGCCCCCGCACGTGCCGCGATCGAGAGCAGCAGATGGAATCCCGGCGTGGTCGAGGTGAGCGAATCACGAAGGCCCGGCGCGGGCCACCCTTCCGCCAGACGCTGGATCTCCAGCCAGTGGTACTCCCGGAAATCGGCCGCCTGACTGCCTGCTGAACCGCCCGCAAGAATGGCCGGCACCACCAGCAACGCGTACGCGGTCACCAGCCACGCGGCACGAAGCCGACCCGAGGACCCACCGCTCATTGCAGCAGCAGGCGCCCGAGCAGCCCCTCCACCGAAGCGCCCCCGAAGAGCGACACCGCAGTGCCTGCCGCGAAGAGGGCCATGCACCCCAGCAGCGTGC
>JBILWQ010000196.1:0-4383 GCA_044369805.1 Phycisphaerales bacterium | reverse complement strand
TGGGGGCCGGTCGCCATCGCATCCCATCCCCTCTGGGAGGAGCTGATCCTCCAGCTCGGCATGCATGGCGTCCGGCAGTTCCTCGAGCTCAGCGGCGACGATGCCGCGCGCACGCTGGACCAGAACCTCTCGCAGCGGGCGGTCGACCGGCTAGCGCTGGATCGGCTGATGGCCGAGCTCAATGAGCGCGTGAGCGGCTCGACGGGCGGGATCCTTGCGTCGCGGCAGCCCTCCTGGGACGACACCGTCATCGCCACCGGGCGCCGGCTGGAGGACCGGGTCGTCTGGCGGTTCAGCTTCGCCGAGGGAATCGATGCGGTGAAGATCCGGCTGAGCGACGGCAGCGAGGCGGAGGTCCGCGCCGAGCCGGGTCGACGCGGCGCCTGGTTCGAGCATCCGCTCTCGGTCTCCGTCGCCCTCGATCCGTCGGGCCGCCGTCCGGCGATGCAGGTGCTCGACCCCGTGCCCGAGGGCGCATCGGGCGAGTGACCGCCCCCCCGGGACGCCGCTAGGGTGCCTCGTGCTGAGGGACCCTCGGATCCGGCAGGCCCGGACCGTGGAGCGTGCACCTCGAGAATCCGCCACGCATCCGCATCTCCACTTCCTTGAACTCGATCATCCGCATCACCTCCGTGCGCAGCCTGGCCCAGATCAGTCCAGTCCTGCCGCCGAGGAAGGCGCCCTTGACGAGGTAGAGGTATAGGAAGAACAGCGGATAGCGAAGTGGGAGCCTTCCGAAGTTCCGCTTCAGCCACATCCGCCGCTCGAGCGCACTCCCCAGGAGCCTGGGCGTCGCCGAGAGCTGCTGTCGGCCGACGCGCACGAGCGCCTCGTCGGTGGTGTACCGGTTCTGCTTGTGCATCCAGTGTTCTAGGTTCGGGCTGTCATGGTGCTCGAGCTCGCCGTCGGCCCGCACGATCCTCCCGCCCACGATCGGGTACTCGTTGACCAGTACGCCCGAGAAGCGGCATGCGCCGGTGCGCCATGCGCGCAACTGGAGCAGGCTCTGCGATCGCGGCAGCGGCCGACCCATGAACCACAGTCGGTTCCTCACCTCGATTCCGTCGGCGTCGCCGGCCGCGATGATGCGCTCGATGCTCCGCTTGAGCCCATCCGTGACGCGCTCGTCCGGATCCAGCTTCATCGTCCATGGCGCCGTGATCGGCAGATGTTCGAGCGCGAAGGTCCACTGGTCCCCGAATCCACGGAACTTCCTTTGGACGACGCGCACCCCGTGCCGGAGCGCGAGGCCAACGGTGTCGTCGCGGCTGTAGCTGTCGACCAGGTGCACCTCCTGCGCCCAGCCCCGAAGGTTCCGGCACACCTCGTCCATGTTGTGGGCCTCGTTCAGCGAGATCATGACCACCGCGATGGGGGCCGAGCCCGGGACCCATGCCTGCGCTTCCCGGCCCGAGGGCTGGACGGCCTTGCCCGTGGGGGTCGCTGGGTGCACGTCGGAAGTGTATGGGTCGCCCACGGTGAAGCCTCACTGTCCCTGCGGGATCACCGACGGTGGCCGCTCGCCCGCCGGCATGCCGGCGAGCACCCACCGGTACACCGCCGCCATGCGCTGCCCGATCGCGTGCCATGAGAAGTCGTCGCGCATCCAGGCGATCCCGCGCTCGCCCATGCGTGCGAGCTCATCGGGACTCGTGGACATGGCCGCCTCCATCGTGCGAGCGAGCGGCTCCTCGCCAAAGTCGATCCACCAACCGCTCGCCGTCCTATCCAACCCCGACCATGGCGCTCCCTTCGAGACGATGGCGGGAGTCCCGCTTGCGAGCGCCTCCGCGACCGTCATCGCGAAGTTCTCGTTCCTCGTCGGAAGGACGAACAGGGAGGCACGCGCGTACGCCTCCGCCTTCTCCTCGCCCACCAGCTCGCCGGCAAAGTCGACCGACTGCAGTCGCAGTTCCCTTGCCAGCTCGACTATTCGGGCAAGATGTCCGCCGTTGTCCGGCCCCACGATCCGCAGCGTCCATCCGGGCCGCCTGGGCTCGATGCGCTGCCACGCGCGCAGGAGCACGTCCAGGCCCTTCTTCGGGTGGATGCGGCCGAGGAAGAGCACTTCCCTCCGGCGTTCCGCCTGGCGACGTGCTGACGTCGGCACGTCGATCCCGTTGGGGATGACCGCGATGGGCTGGCCGAACCCATGGCCGCGGATTTCCGCCGCCTCCGACTCCGCCGTGGCATGGAAGCAGCTCACCGCATCCAGCGCGGGGCGCTGCAGAAGCGGCCACAGCAGCTTCTTCAGCGCGGAACCACCTTCGAACGCGGCCTTCCCGAGGGTGCCGCGGGGAGACACGACCAGCGGCACCCCCGAGGACTTCGCCACCCATCCCGGGTACACGTTGGGCATCATCCACAGGCTGTGGTTGTGGAGCAGCGGCGCGGGAGCGGCCGCGGCCGCCTGCCTCAACCACCGATGCATTGCCGGCGAGGCGCCGATGCGGCGATCGAAGGGCAGCCTGGGGAACCGCACGTTCCACCCGGGCATCTCGCGGTGGCCTGGGCTGTCGAGGCTGGCCAGGACGGCATCAACCCCGCCGCGGCGGAGTTCCTCGACAAGCCGGACGACCGAGTAGCTCGGTCCGCTCGAGGCCTCGGCGATCGACGGGACTGTGTGAATGATCCGCATGCACCGCGGCGTCGCTGCAGGCGAATGATAGCCTCTTCCGCGCCGCAAACCCGGCCACGCACGCCATGGAGAGCCGCGCCGCACCACGACCCAGCGCTCTCTACGGCCACACCGCGATCGCAGGGTCGATGTGGACGCTCTGCCTGCAGGTCGTGGTCAAGCTCGCCGCCTTCGCGGCCAGCCTTGCGCTCGGGATGCTTCTGTCCCCGGAGGAGTTCGGGCTCGCGGGGTTCGCGATAAGCGCAAGCTCGTACGTGATGATCCTGAACATCTGGTGCTTCGGGGACCTCCTGTGCGCGGCGCCAAGGAGGGTCGCCGCAGTGGCCGCGCAGCTGCAGTTCCTGTCCCTGGCGTGTGCGGCGCTCCAGGCGGCCCTGGTGCTGGCGCTCGGATGGATCCTCTCGATCGCGTACCCGGAACGGCCCGGGCTGTTCGCGCTCCTGGGAATCATCGCCCTTCGTCCGCTGAGCGATGCGTTCTGCGTCGTTCCGCTGTCGCGGATGCGGACGGAACTGCGCTTCCGCGCGACCACGCTCATCGAGCTGTGCGCCGGCCTCTTTGGTTCGGGGGTCTCGGTCTCCATGGCACGATTCGGGGCGGGTGCGGCATCGGTGGTTTTCGCCCCGGTCTCTACGCTGCTCCTGCGAATCGCGATCGTCTGGCGGGGAACGCTCGACCTTCTCCGGCAGCCACCGAGGCCCCGAACCTGGCGGCCCATCATGCGTGGCTTCATGGTCCTGTCGTCGGGGTCATATGTCTACGGCATCCTGATCCTGGTCGAGACATCGATCCTCGGACTCATGGCGCCGGACCGCGCCGTCGGCCTGTTCGTCTTCGCCTTCGGCCTCGCCACGCAGCTGAACGGGATCATCGGCCAGCAAGTCGCTGGCACGATCCAGCCGATCATGGGTCACATCCGCGGTGACTCGGCCCGTCAGTCGGCCGGGTTGCTGCGCGCCAACAGGCTGCTCGCGGCGATCCTGGTTCCGGCGCTTCTGGTCCAGGCGGTGAGCACCGCCCGCCTCTTCGAGATTGCGTGGCCGGGCAGGTGGAGCGACGCGGTACTGCTGCACCAGGTCCTCTCCATCGGCCAGCTCGGCGTGATATTCACCGGCAGCAGCCAGCACATGCTCAAGGGGCAGGGGCGCTTCACTACGTTCACGACCATCAGCGCAGCCAACCTCGTCGCGTGCCTCGTGCTGCTGCCGCCGTCGGCGGCGTTCGGCGGCCCGCTTGCCTCGGGGCTCATGGAGTCGCTTGGGCTCCGATGCCCGGAGGGCATCGAGGGTCCGCTGGCGGTCGCGATCGCGGGATCCGCGATCCGGTTCGCATTCGGGATATGGATGCTTAGAACGGTCGGCGGGCCGGGCTTCGCGTCGTGGCGGCAGCAGTTCGCGCTCTACGCGGTGCCGGTCGTCGCCAGCCTTCCCGCTGCCTACGCCACGTGGCTGGCCTTGGAGTCGCTGCTTTCGCCGGCGATGGGCAGGCTCGCGCAGGCGATGGTGCTGCTTGTCGTTTGCGCGGCGGGCTGGGCGACGGGGAGCGCGGCGTGCGTACTCTCCCACGCCTCTACTCGCCGCGATGCGCGCGAGATCGCGCAACGTCTGCTTGGCCGGCTGGTCCGTCGGGCGCCGCCTGCGTGATCCCGATGGCGGCAAGGCGTCCCGCCTATGCCCAGCGTTCCGTCCATTGCTGTTCGGCCAGCGCAGCGCCTTCCTCGAAGGTCTCCGGCTCGCCGAGCGACG
>JBILWQ010000195.1:0-4395 GCA_044369805.1 Phycisphaerales bacterium | reverse complement strand
GCGTCAGCGCCGCCGCTGCGGCCAGCGTGAAGGCCGCCCAGTTCATTCGGACGCCTCCACCTTCAGGGTCACCTCGCGCAGGCGATCGGCCTCGAGACCCCCGCCCAACTCGATCACCATGCGGAGCGGGTTCCGGTCGCTGGCGCGGATGGAGCGGACCACGCCCAGTCGCATGCCCCTGGCCGAGGGCTTCCAGGTCGCGTCGTTGAGGCGCACCACGTCACCCTCGCGAACCTTGCCGGAGGTCTCCACCTCGCCGACCAGAACCCCTCGGGCATCGGGCCGAAGTTGAGCCTGAGCGCTCTCCGCCGGTGGAGCCTCCGGCCGGTCTGCCGGGGCGATGTACACGTCAAGGCGGCCGGTGCTCGGATCTCCAAGAGGGGCCAGCCAGCACGAGGCCTCGAGCGGCTCGCCCACCACGCGGCCCACCAGCAGGTCGCCCCCCACCACCGCGGGGTCACCCGGACGCACGCCCTCGCGGACACCCACGTTGAGCGTGAGGTAGCGTTCGCCGCCGCCCATGCCCCGACCGGTCACGCTGGCCAGAAGCGGCACCGTGGGCGAGCCCCCGCGGTTGAACTGCCGGGTCCGCTCCAGTTCGGAGAGTCGCTGGGCCAGCTCCTCCGCCCGAAGTCGCTCGGCGTGCCACAGCGCGCGGAAACGGTCCCGCTCATCCAGCAGCAACTGGGCATCGCGAGGCTTGCCGGGATCCTCCAGGGGCGGGCGGAGCCAGAGTCGCAGCGCCGTCAGGGCGTGGGCCGGTGGCCGGAGCGGCAGCCACAGCAGGGCCGAGAGATCGTTGGTCCATGGCAGCAGCCAGCGGACCGGCAGCAGGCCCACCACCCCCGTGATCACCACCGTCACCGCGAAGCCCCGTCCAGGGCCCGCCGCGCCGCGGATCACGGCACGGGCCTCCGGTCAGATCTCGTCACTGTCCGACTCGAGGTTGGCCTTGTACTGCTCGAGGTTGTCCAGGTAGATCCCCGTGCCGCGGGCCACGCAGGTCAGCGGATCATCCGCGATGCGCACCTGCAGGCCGGTCTTGGTGCTGAGCACCATGTCCAGGCCCCGCAGCAACGCGCCACCGCCGGCCAGCGTGATGCCGTTCTCGACCAGGTCGGCCGCCAGTTCGGGTTCCACGTTCTCCAGCGTGCGCTTCACGGCCTCGCTGATGTTGTCCACCGGCTCGGCCAGGGCATCGCAGATCTCGGTGCTGGTCACGGTGACCCGCTTGGGCAGGCCATCCACCACGCCGCGACCGCGCACTTCCATGGTGGTCTGAGGGCCCACAGGCGCCGCGGAGCCGATCTCGATCTTCACGCGCTCCGCGGTCTGCTCGCCGATCATCATGCCGTGACGTCGCTTCATGTAGTTGATGATCGCCTCGTCCAGCTCGTCGCCGGCCACACGCACGCTCTCGCTGCAGGCGATGTCGCCCAGGCTCATGACTGCCACCTCGGTGGTGCCGCCGCCGATGTCCACGATCATGCTCGCGGTGGGCTCCAGCACGGGCAGGCCCGCGCCGATCCCGGCCGCCATGGGCTCATCCACCAGGAACACGCGGCGGGCACCCGCCTGCTCGGCGCTGTCGAGCACGGCACGCTTCTCCACCGCCGTGATGCCGCCCGGCACGGCGATGACCACGCGCGGGCCGAAGAGCCGACCCCGCCCGTTCACCTTGCGGATGAAGTAGCTGAGCATGGCCCCGGTCATCTCAAAGTCGCTGATCACCCCGTCCTTGAGCGGACGGATGGCGCTGATGGCGCCGGGCGTCTTGCCCAGCATCTCCTTGGCCCGCCAGCCGACCGCCTCGCCGTTGTCGAGCACCTTGTTGGTGCCCTTGCGCACCGCCACCACGCTCGGCTCGTTGAGCACGATGCCCTCACCCCGCACGCACACGAGCGTGTTGCAGGTGCCCAGGTCGATGCCCATGTCGACACTGAACCAGCTCAGCAGCGAATCCAGCACGGTGATCTCTTTCCAGTCTCGTCTCCGGGGCCCCGGAGCGGGGTCCGTCCGAAGCGGGACGGCTCGCGGAATCCGGCGAGGGTCACTTCGCCTTGTACTCGAACGCCCCGCCGGCCTGATCGATGTTGCGGAGGGAGACCCACACCGTGCCCGCCACCAGCAGCAGGGCGCTCACCACCAGCAGCACGGTGAAGACGTTGGGCGTGGGCTTGCGAGTCGGGACAGCGGTGTCGGTTTCGGCCACGGCTCGCTCCTCACTCGCCCTTGCGGCTCATCACGCGAAGACCGGCCTTGACCTCGCCGCGAGCGGAAGGGTCCTCGAGCTCGACCGCGCCCACGGAGCGGTTCACGTCCACGTGAGTGATGCGAAGGTTGCCGATGAACTTGTTGCCGTCGGCGATCATCATGCTCCAGCCGGGCTGCACGCCATCACGGCTGCCCGCATTGATCTCGGCCAGCGTGCGATCCGCCCCACGGGTCACGCCCACGATCGAGGCGCTGATGGAACGGTCCGCCGGCACCTTGGCGACCACGTCGCGGGTGGCGCCGGGCGCGGCCGTGGCCGAGGGCAGGTCGCCCACCGTGGCCACGAACTGCGTGACGCGGGCCTGGGCCCGGTCCTTCTCGTCGCGGGTCTGCTTGAGCTCCTCCTTCAACTGGCGGATGCTGGCCTTGAAGACCTCGTTCTCGCTGGTCAGCGTGGCCACGGCCTCGTCCAGTCGCACGTTGTCCTTCTGGGCGCCGACCAGTCGCTCGCGCAGGTCGGAGAGCTCCTTGGAGAAGAGCGAGGTGGTCTCGCTGCCGATCTTGTTGCTCTCGGCCAGCACGCGGTTGCTGGACTTGAGCACATCCAGCTCGCCTCGCAGGCCAGCCAGCATGCTGGCCACCTTCAACTCGGCGTCCCGGGCGGCGTTCAGCTCGCTCTTGAGGCCCTCGACCTGGGCCCGCAGCGTGCCGCTCTCCTCGGCAGCTGAACTCACCGCGGAGTCCTGAAGCCGCTGCGCGGCGTCCTTGGCGAACTCCGCGGCCTTCACCTTGGCCTTCTCGTCGTTGTAGAGGTTCTTCCAGGTCTCGTCGCTGGCGGTGTTGAGCATGACCAGCGGCACCAGGGCCACGGACAGCAGCGAGGTGAGGACGATGAAGATCTTGGTGAGAATGTGCAAGGAAGGAACTCCGTCGTGTGGTCACGCGCTGGGGTCGCCCAGGGTCTGGACGCGTGCTCCACGGCGTCACGCCCGGGGGGCGGGTCCGCGGTGGATCCCCGGAGTGATACCCGTTCCACGGGCGAAATGTCAACGCTGGGCGGGGGTGGCCCCGGCCGATTCCCGGCGAAGGATGGCTGCCGCGGCAGCCACCTGCACCACCGGATCCCGGTCCCGGAGCAGGCGGCCCAGGGAGACATCGACCTCGGGACTTCGGAAGAATCCGAGCAGCTTGGCGGCGATGCCGCGGACCTCGGCTCGGGTGTCCCGGGCCCCCAGCTGACCCAGCTCGGCCAGCGTGGCCGGCGCCGAGGGGGCGATGTGCATGACCGCCACGGCGGCGACCAGGCGGATCTCGGCGGGACGGGTGTCCAGGCCGTTGGCGTCGATCAGTCGCTGCAGCATCGGCAGCGCCGTCTGGTCGCGAAGGCTGCCCACGATCTGGCATGCCAGCCCGATGCATTCACCCTGATCGCTTCGCGAGAAGAGCGCCGCGTGAATGGGCTCGAGCTGCGAGCGGTCCCCCAGCTTGACCATGGCCTCGCCGATCTGCAGATCGACCACGCGGACCTGGGCGGGCAACGCCTTGGGCATGGGCGCCCCCAACGCATCCGCCAGCATGGGAAGGGCCGAGCGGTTGCCCATCTCTCCCAGCACCATGGCCGCATTACCGCGCACGTCGGCCGTCGGGGCCACGATCATGCGGATGAGCGGGCTTGGATCCACGCTGCGGCCAGCCCTGTGCAGCGCAAGGATGGCCGCCGCCTTCACGCTGTCGTTGGCATCGAGCAGCAGCGGCTCGACCAGCGTGGCCAGTCCCGGCAACCGCGCCTTGCTGCCCACCATGGCGGCCACGAACCTCACCCCGGGGTTCGCATCGCCCAGGCCGCGCCGCACGGCGGGCTCCAGGGTGGTCGGATCGTGCTCGAGCGCCTCCATGGAAATGGCCCGCAGCAGCGGACTCTGGCTTCGCGAAGCCTCGTCCAGCAGCCTCAGGGCATTCGACCTCATGTCTCCCGAGGCCGGCACCGGGAGCGTGGCGTTGACCGGCTTGCCGTTGAGACCGGCCTCACCCTCCGGCATCACCGACTGGTCCTTGCTGCTCCACGTGGGCAACCGATCGCCGCGAGGGGTGTCGCACGCCATGACGAGGCCCAGAAGCAGCGCCGATGCCGCCGCTGGAGCGCGGGGTGCCCGGCCGACCACCATGGCGATGCCCGCAAGG
>JBILWQ010000194.1:0-4407 GCA_044369805.1 Phycisphaerales bacterium | reverse complement strand
GATCCGTCGAGACCGCGAGGCCGGTGTGGTGTGCAGGACGCCGCGGGGAAATCCAAGCCCGTGGCCAAGCGGCTCCTGGGCATCCGGAACCGGCTTCGGCGACCGCTGGGCAAGGCCGAGTCGGAGGCCAAGGCCACCGATCGGGCCGGTGCCGAATCGAACGACGAGACGGCCGCTGGAACGGCTACGGCATGAGGGCGCCGCATCCGGACTGCAACGCAGCCCTTGCGGTGCTCGGGGCTGTGGCCCTGATCGGCCTCTCGCTCGGTCGATTGGCGCCTGCCACGCTCCGGTTCCCCCCGGAGGATCCGCCTTGCACTGGCGTGCCCACCTGGCGAGTGGACCTGGATCACGCGGGCCTGAGCGAACTGGGGTTGCTTCCCGGGGTGGGTGATCGGCTGGCCGAGAGGATCGTGGCTGACCGGGCTCGCCACGGATCGTTCGGTGGCGCGGCGGGACTGGACCGGGTTCCTGGAATCGGTCCGGCCTTGATCGAGCGCCTACGGCCCTTCGTGCGCTGAGAACCCGCCCTCCGGGTACCGTGTGGGCTCTGGTCCTCAGGACCGCAGGCTGCCATGTCGTGGCTTGATCGAATCCAGACATCCCCAGCGCTGCTTGCGCTTGCGGAGAGGGTGCGCGCCGGGGGTCATCACGTGCTGCGGGGTGCGGCCGGCAGCAGCACCACCGTGCTGGCGGGTTGCCTTCAGCGCGCGACGGGGCGGCCGGTGCTGCTGGTGGTTGCCCATCTGGACGAGGCGGCCGATGCGGTCGACGAACTGGCGGATGCGGGCTTCGACGCCAGGCACCTGCCGGCCATGGAGACGGCCGCCACGGATTCGATCGGAGGACTCGAGGCGGCACTTGGCCGCCTCGATGGAACCGAGTCCTGGGCGGGGGTGACCGTGGCGCCCGTGGCAGCCCTGATGCAGATGGTTCCCGCGATCGCCCGTAGGGATCGCCTGCGCCTGCGGGTCGCGAGGGGGGCTCGCCGATCGCCTGCGGCCCTGGCCGCATGGCTTGCCTCAGCGGGCTACCGGCGGGTGGACGTGGTCGAGAACCCCGGCGATTTCGCGGTGCGGGGCGGCGTGGTGGACTGCTTCCCGCCAGCGGGCATGGCGCCGGTGCGGATGGACCACTTCGGCGACGAACTGGAAGGCCTTCACGAGATCGACGTGGCCACCCAGGCCAGTGACCGCGCCCTCGCGGACGTCCAGCTTCCCTGTGCGGATGGTGCAGGCTTCGGTGCCCAGGATGACGACCCTCTGCCGGGCGACCTGATGACCGATGGCACGCTGGTCGTGTGGGCGGAACTGGCCGAGATCATGGAGCAGGCCCGCGGCTACTGGGAACGCGTGGTGGATGCGGTTGGTGTGGTGCCGCCCATGGATGCGATGCGCGCGGTCACGCGTCGTGCCGCGGCCACCGTGACGGTGAATCAGTTCACGGCGGCCGGGCCCGACGAGGTGGCGTGGCCCGCGGCGGCACTTCCCGTGTTCGAGCAGGATCCCTCGCGTGCCTTCGAGCAGCTGGGGCAGATGGGCCGGGAGGGGGAGGCGTGGCTGCTGGCCGCCACGGAGGGTGACGCGGCCCGCGCGGGCGAACTGCTGCAGCGGCACGGTGTCGCCGCGCAGGTGCGCGTGCAGCGGCGATGGCTGGGCCGCGGCTTCCGCTGGCTGGAGCCCGGTCAGCGGCCCCTGACCATCGCCACGGAGCATGAGCTGCTGCATCGTGGCGGTGTCCGGCGGCGACGGCCCCCGTCGCCCTCGGCGGGAGGCGAGCGCGTTCGTGACGCCTTCCTCTCGTTCGAGCCCGGCGATCACGTGACTCACCGCGACCATGGCGTGGCCCGCTACGTGGGGTTGACCACGCTGGCAAGGCTTCGGCAGGGCGGAGATGCCGCGCTGCCGCCCGGCGAGAGCGGCGAGAGCGAGTACCTCACGCTCGAGTTCGACGGAGGCACCCGCCTGCACCTGCCCGCCCTCCGCGTGGACCTGATCCAGAAGTACATCGGTGCCGGAGCCGCACGCCCGGCCCTGAGTGCCGTGGGGGGCAAGCGATGGAAGGCCCAGAAGGCGCGCGTGGCCGAGGCGGTGCGCGACCTGGCCGGCGAGATGCTTCGGGTGCAGGCGGTGCGGGCGGCCACGCCGGGTCACGCGTGTCCGGCCGATGGACCGTGGCAGGCGGAGTTCGAGGCGGCGTTCCCGTACGAGGAGACGCCCGACCAGCGCACGGCCATCGACGCGGTGCGTCGCGACATGCAGCAGTCGCGTCCCATGGACCGGCTCATCTGCGGCGACGTGGGCTTCGGCAAGACCGAGGTGGCGATCCGTGCCGCGTTCCGCGCGTGCGCCGCCGGGAAGCAGGTGGCGGTGCTGGTACCCACCACCGTGCTGGCCGAGCAGCATGAACGCACCTTCCGCGACCGCTTCCGGGCCTATCCCTTCCGGGTGGAGAGCCTGAGCCGATTCAAGAGCGTCGCCGAGCAGGACCAGGTGATCGCGGATCTGGCCGAGGGCACGGTGGATCTCGTCATCGGCACGCACCGCCTGCTCTCGCAGGACGTGAAGTTCCGCGATCTGGGGCTGGTGGTGGTGGACGAGGAGCAGCGGTTCGGCGTGGAGCACAAGCAGAGGCTGCTCGCCTTCCGCGCCACCGCGGACGTGCTCACGCTGACCGCCACGCCCATTCCCCGGACGCTGCACATGTCGCTGCTGGGCCTTCGCGACATCAGCAGCCTGACCACGCCGCCACCCGATCGGCGCGCGATCGTGACGGAGGTGATTCCCTTCGGAGCCGATCGGTTGCAGCAGGCGGTGCGACGCGAACTGGCACGCGAGGGACAGGTGTACTACGTGCACAATCGGATCAAGGGGCTCCAGGATGCCGCCGAGCGGCTGCAGCGTCTGGTGCCCGAGGCCCGGATCGAGATCGGGCACGGGCAGATGGCCCCCGAGGAACTGGAGCGGGTCATGCTGCGCTTCATGCGGCACGACTGCGACGTGCTGGTGAGCACCAGCATCATCGAGAGCGGCGTGGACAATCCGCGCGCCAACACCATGTTCATCGACCTGGCCGACCTGTACGGCCTGGCGGACCTGCACCAGCTGCGTGGCCGCGTGGGTCGCAGCAGTCACCGCGCGTACTGCTATCTCTTCCTGCCGCAGGACCGGCCGGTCACGGATGAGGCGCTGCGCAGGCTCAAGGCCATCGAGGACTACAGCATGCTGGGCGCGGGATTCCGCATCGCCATGCGCGACCTGGAGATCCGCGGGGCGGGCAACCTGCTCGGCGCGGAGCAGAGCGGCCACATCGCGGCGGTGGGCTACGAGATGTACTGCCAGCTGCTCGAGGAGGCCGTGGACGGCCTGCAGAAGCGGGAGCGGCCTCGGCTTGCCGACGTGGAGGTGAACATCGGCCTCGGTGGCTGGATTCCGCGCGGCTACATCCCGAGCGACCGCCGCAGGCTTGAGGCTTACCGGCGGGCCGCCGGGGTGGCCTCCCGCGAGGCTGTGCAGCAGCTCGAGGCCGATCTCCGGAGCGCCTACGGCGATCCTCCCGAGGCCGTGTCTCGGCTGCTGGAGGTGGCCGACCTGCGGGTGATGCTGGGCCTGCTGGGGGCCCGGCGTGCCTGGGTGCAGGGGCCCGACCTGGTCATCCGTTGCCGGGAGACGGCCGCCTTCCACAAGGCCTTCCGCGGCTTGCAGGGCACGGTGCGGGATGTCGGTGGCGCGGGCGAGGACGGGCTCCGCGAGGTCTACGTGCGGCCACCGAGGGCCTTCCTGGAGCCTGCCTCGCTCGCGGCGGTGCTGCGGAAGCGGCTGGGCGAAGTCATGCGACCGCCCACCGCGGCGTGAGGTGGTCTCAGCCTCGCTCGACGAAGTTGATCTGCAGGTAGCGGGCCACGTAGTCCAGAATGCTGGCCGCCTCCGGGATGTCCGGATTGTTCGTCGCACCCATGGGCTCGAAGCGCATTCCGCGGAACCGGTCGCTGGCATCGCGAACGCTCAGGCCATGCTGGAGGGCCAGGCTGAAGGCGCGGCAGAAACCCTGGATCAGCCCCGAGAGCGTGCTGCCCTCCTTGCTCATCTTGATGAAGATCTCGCCGGGGCGGCCATCGGGAAAGAGGCCGATGGTGAGGTAGCCCTCGTGGCCACCGATCATGAACTTGTGCGTCCGGCTCTGGCGGGTCTCGGGCAGGATCTCGCGACGGATGGCGATGGTACTCACGGGTTCGTCCTCCTTGACGGCATCAAGCATCGGCCCGTCGAACGGCGGAACCGCAGAATCGGCGCTCCCGGCTGCGGGGTCGAGCAGGGCCGGGGCCGGAAACCCTTCCATGGGCTCTTGCTGGGTCATGAAGGCCGGTCAGGCCTTGCGGGTGCGGGCGCTCTTGGTCGACGCGGCCTC
>JBILWQ010000255.1:0-3491 GCA_044369805.1 Phycisphaerales bacterium | reverse complement strand
GGTCGGCCGCATCATGGTGCCCACCGAGAAGACCAAGACCATGAAGGCGGGCAAGCAGAAGGTCACCGAGACCAAGCTGTACCCCGGCTACGTGTTCGTCGAGATGAAACTGGAGCCGGATGGCCGCATCCCGCAGGACGTGTTCTTCCTGATCAAGGAGACCACCGGCGTGGGCGACTTCGTGGGCACCGCGGGCCGGCCGACGCCAATGACCCCGCCCGAGGTCGAGAAGATGCTCTTCGACAGCCGCAAGCCCGAGGAGACCCCGACCGTCCGCATGGAGTTCGTCAAGGGCGACGCGGTCACGATCAAGGAAGGCCCGTTCCAGAACTACGAAGGCACCGTCGACGAGACCCTGCCCGACAAGGGCCTGGTGCGGGTGCTGGTTACCATCTTCGGTCGTCAGGCTCCCGTCGAACTGGAGTACTGGCAGATCGCGAAGGCGGAGAAGTGACGCCAGGAGGCCTCACCATGCTTCGGAACCTTTCCGTCCTGCTCGCCAGCCTCGTCCTGACCGCGTGCGCCACCATGGCCACCTACCCGCCCACAGCGGGCTCGGGTGGCGTGACCGCCACGCAGCCGCCGCTGCCGCAGGTCATGGCCAGCGCCCTTCGGTACGCCCAGCAGCGCGGCAACCCGAATGCGCCGCTCGTCTTCAACCTGCCACCTCGCACGTTGCAGGCGGCCTGGGATGACGTGGCCAAGCGGCTCGGTGATGGCGCCCGTCCCATGACCGAGGGCGACAAGGAAGCCTTCACCGTTCGGCAACTTCGGCTCAACGGCAGTCAGGCCGAGGTGGACGTCGTCTATCCGTCCCCCGAGGGCGTTTACCAGATCATGACGGTGCATCTCGAGGGGGCCTTCGGCGTGGATTATCGTCCGATGTACACCCAGCGATGGCTGATCCCCTCGAAGGCGCAGCCGTTCAACCCGCCGATTGGCGGTCCCTTCGCCGAGCCGGGCAAGGACTATGGTCCGACCGAGATGGAGGATCCGGTCGCGCCGGCCACCGATGCCGGTGAGGCCAGGTGAACCTCGCGGCGGACCGCGCATGAGCGCGGCTGCCAGCCTGCGAGCGGCGGCCAGCGACATCAAGCTGCATCACAGCGTGTTTGCGCTGCCTTTCGCGTTGCTCGGTGCGTGCCTGGGGGCCGCGCAGCCGCAGGGCTTGCCGTGGGCATCCATGGCCGGGCCGCTGGCCCTGATCGTGGGGTGCATGGTGTCCGCACGCACCGTGGCGATGCTGGCCAACCGCATCGTGGATGCCGAGTTCGATGCACGGAACCCGCGCACCGCGGGACGGGCCATTCCATCGGGCAGGCTGTCGCGACGGGCGGCGCTGGCCATGGTCGTGGTGAACGTGCTCGCCTTCGAGGCGTGCACGGCCGCCTTCGCCATCGGTTATGGCAACCCGTGGCCACTCATGCTGCAGGTGCCCGTGCTGCTGTGGCTGGTGCTGTACCCGACGACCAAGCGGTTCACCTGGCTGTGCCATGCGTGGCTTGGTGCCAGCCTGGCCATGAGCGTGCCGGCGGCGGCGTTGGCGATCCGGCCCGAGTCCCTGTCGCAGCCCGTGGTGTGGTGGCTGACGGCCATGGTGCTGCTGTGGGTGACCGGTTTCGACGTGATCTATGCGCTGCAGGACGTGGAGACCGATCGTCGGGAGCGACTCCACAGCATGCCCGCCCGCCTGGGGATCCCCGCGTCACTCTGGAGCAGCCGCGTGATGCACGGACTGGCGATCGTCTGCCTGTGGCAGGCCTGGGTCGCCGAGCCACGCCTGGGCCGGGCGTTCGCCGTCGCGATCGGGTTGGTCACCGCCGTGCTTGTCCTCGAGCATGCCACGGTGCACCGCTGGGGCACCACCCGCATGGCCCTGACCTTCTTCACGCTCAACGGCATTGTGAGCATTGTGTTGGGAACGGCTGGAATGCTGGGGCTGGCGGGGCTTGGGCGTTAGCCTTTCCGCGTGGCCGCCACGCTTGATGCTCGCAGGCCGATGCCGGTGTCGCTTCGAGCCGTTCTCGAGCGGGAGTTCGACGCGGCCGAGCGTCGGCTTCGGCAGGCCGCGGGATGGAAATCCGACGACCGGGTGGAGGGCGTGCATGAGTTTCGCCGCGCGGTGAAGCGGCTGCGGGCGGCGGTGTCGATCGCGGCCGCTCAGGTGGGCGAGCGGGAGTGGAAGGCGGTGGACCGTGGTCTGGCAGGTGCTGCGAGGCGGCTTGGCGGCCTGCGCGATGCGCATGCTCGATGTTCCGCGGCACAGCGGCTGGTCAGGCTGCTCCCGCGTTCCACCCGCGCCGTGGGGATGGATGCATGGCGCGCTGCGGGGGGTTCCGTGACCGAGGCCGCCGCCGAACCATCGGCGGTGGCTGTGCACCGCCTCCTGCAGGCCAGTGCCGGGGAACTGGAAGGCCTTCGTCACCGCGTGGCCACGTGGTCCCTCGAGGGCATGGATCGAGCGGGCGTGATCGAGGCGGTGAGCCGGGCCTGGAGCAGGGCGCGCGACCGCTTTCGGGCCTCGTGGGATGGACGGGATGGGGAGTGGCTGCACGGGGCTCGCAAGCGCGCGCAGCGGTGCGCTTCCATGCTGCTGCTGGTCCAGGGTTGGGATGGGCGAGCACTGCGGGACGCCGAACGTCGGCTCCGTCAGGCCGCGAGCCTCCTTGGCGAGGCTCGTGATGCCGAACTGATGCTGGCGTGCATGCCCGAGCCCACCAAGGGGGACACGCTGTGGCCAGTCACGCGGCGATGGCGATCGGCCATCGTTCGGCACGCGGCCACCTGCCTGCGTCGGGCCCGACGAGAGGGGTTGCTGGCCCTGGCCGAGGGGCGGGGTGAACTGCGTCGACGACTTCGGCGGCGGCCGATATCGCGGGGGTGATGCGGCCTCCTGCTACCTTCCACGGTTCTCTGGAGCATCCATGAGCACCGCAAGCAAGCAACCCGCCGCCCCCCAGACCGCTATCACGCCCACCCGCGAGCAGAACTACACCGAGTGGTACCAGCAGGTGGTTCGCGCAGCCGATCTGGCCGAGAACAGTCCGGTTCGAGGGTGCATGGTGATCAAGCCGTGGGGTTACGCGATGTGGGAGAACTTCCAGCGGGTGCTCGACCGCATGTTCAAGGAGACGGGACACCGCAACGCCTACTTCCCGCTGTTCATTCCGCTCAGCTTCCTGGAGAAGGAGGCGGAGCATGTCGAGGGCTTCGCGAAGGAGTGCGCCGTGGTCACGCACCACAGGCTTCAGGCAGGCAAGAAGACCGATGGCCGGGCGGGCTTGGTGCCCGCGGGCGAGCTGGAGGAGCCGCTGGTGGTTCGGCCGACGAGCGAGACGATCATCGGCGCGAGCTTTGCCAAGTGGGTGCAGAGCTGGCGCGATCTGCCCCTGCTGATCAACCAGTGGGCGAACGTGGTGCGCTGGGAGATGCGCACTCGCCTCTTCCTTCGCACGGCCGAGTTTCTCTGGCAGGAGGGCCACACCGCACAT
>JBILWQ010000193.1:0-4497 GCA_044369805.1 Phycisphaerales bacterium | reverse complement strand
CCACGGCCAGCGAGGCGATGAGCGGGGTGGTTCGCATGGATCAGAGGCCCCGGATCTCGGTGACGGTCAGGCCCGAATCGTCGACCGCCTTGGCCAGGGCGGCGCGGGTCACCCCGGCTGCGGGGTCGATGTCGACGGTGACCACGCCCGTGCCCATGTCGATCTGCGCCTTCTTGACGCCGTCCACGCGCATGAGCTGGATGTCGACGTTGGTGACGCACTTGGGGCAGCTCATGCCCATCACCTGGATGGACACGGGCGACTTGGTGAGCGCTGTCTTGTCCTGGAGCAGCCGCTCGGCCTCGGGGCTCCGCTCGATGAAGCAGTATTCGCAGCCTGCCAAGGTCACGGCGGCCACGATGGAAGCGGCCTGGAGGCCGCGAAGCATGACATGCATGGAAAATCTCCTTTGCAGGGTGTCCTGGATCCGGTGCGGAACGTCCGCATCCGGGTCGGCGCGCAACTGTGGCGCAAGGGAACCCGTGCTAGTGCAGGAGATGGCCGGTGCGAAGCAGGACCCGCCGACCGGGATCCGATCGGGGCGGGCCGGGTGAGACCCGGGTCAGGCCGAAAGACTCGGCCGAGGGCTCATGCGCACACCGCATGGGCTGCCGCAGCGGCGCCAGGTCATCGGATGGACGCGTGTCCCCGGGTGCAGCGGGCGATGGCTGGGTTTCGGCAGGCGCCTGCGGGGCTTCCTTGACGCAGCAGCCACAGGCATCGCCGCAGCAAGGGCACGATGACTCGCAGCAGCGCTCCGGCGCGGCCGCCAGGACCGAGGCCAGTCGCCATGGCGACAGCAGCATGGCCGCGAGCAGCACCACCGCGATCGGAGCACGCACGAAGGAATGATAATTCGGGGGCCGTCAAGGGTCAAGCCTTTCGATGCGGTTTCCTACACTTTCCCGATGCGGTCCGAGACCCTTTCGCCGTTGGTGGCGGATCTGCCCGACCAGGGCGTGTGTGTGCCCGTGACGCCGCTGGTGCCCGTGCGACTGGGTCCCGACGAGCCCATGCTCTGGTGCAAGGCCGAGTACATGCACCCTTCGGGCAGCACCAAGGATCGCATCGCGGCCCACATCCTGTGCAAGGCGTGGCGCGAGGGTCAGCTTCGGCCCGGCGGCTGGGTGGCCGAGGCGAGCAGCGGCTCGACCAGCATCGCCATGGCCATGGTGTGCGCCAGGCTGGGCCTGCGCTTCGCGGCCTTCATGCCGGAGGGTGTGAGTCAGGAGCGGGCATGGATGATTCGCGGTTACGGCGGGCACGTGCACCTGACGCCCAAGGGTGAGGGCATCGTGGGCTCGCTGCAGGCGTGCGGGGATTGGGCCCGGACCCATGGCGCCTTTCAGCCGCGCCAGTTCGAGAATCCCGAGAATGCTCAGGCCCACCGACTGGGGACCATGCGCGAGGCGCTTCGGCAAGTGCCTGGTGGCCGCTTCGACGCCTACGTGAGCGGCGTCGGCACGGGCGGCACCCTGGTCGGCATGCGGCTGGGCCTGCTCGATGCCGGCGTGAAGGCTCGTCCCTTCGCCGCCAGGCCGATCGCGGGGGGCGGCGGCGGCTGCTGCGAATGCTTCGCTGCCGTGGAGCAGTGCAGTTTCTCGGCCAGGATCCCCGGTGTCCTCGATGGCATGAGCCACCTCTACCGGCCCGGGGATTTCGAGTCGCTCGAGGTGGTCGAGGTGTCGGACGAGGAGGCCCTTCAGACCACGCGTCGACTGATCCAGGCGGGCCATCCGGTGGGGCCAAGCAGCGGACTGAACGTGGCGGCGGCCCTGCAGGTGGCGCGGCGACTGCCGGCGGGATCGTCGGTCCTCACCGTGCTCTGCGACCGCATGGAGCGCTACTTCAGCACCGAGCTCTTCACCCGATGGGCACCGGTGGCCGGATAGACTGCCGGAATGCACGGTCACCCAGGTCATCCGAACGCGCCTCGTCGCGCCCCCATGAACGCCCGTCACGGCTTCCGCCTGTTCATGTTGAACGCGGTGCTCTACGGCGCCTGCGCGGCCTTCGCGGGCCTGATCGTGGGCGATGCGCTGCCGACCGAGGCGCAGGGACGGGTGATCCTGGCCTTCGCGGTGGTGCCGCTGGTGATCGCCATCATCAGCACCGTGGCCCACATGAAGGCGCATCGCTGGACCAGCGTGGACGACATGGCCGAGCGATTTGCGCATCCGCACCAGAACCCGCCTCGCGGCGGCGCCTGAGTCGGCATGCCGATCCCGCGTCGAGGATTGCTGGCTGCGGCGGGTCTGCTGCTCCCGTCGGCCGCAACGGGTCAGGTGATTCCGGCCCGTCCGACGGGTGATGAAGCCGCCGAGCGAAAGCGCCGTCAGGTGGCCCCCAATCCCATGGCGGTCACGCAGGCCTCGTTTCGGGGCCTGTTCCGGCAGGGCCTGAAGGTGGACGCGTTCGCCGCGTTCCTCCGGGAGAAGGTTGGCATTCCTCGGGTGTCCTGGGCGGCGTCGCTCCTGGATGGTGTGCAGGGCGACGCGCTCAAGTCCCTTCGTGCGGTCAACGATGCGGCGGGCATCCGGAGCGTGCTGCTGGATCCCGAGATGGGTCCGGGACTGGCCTCGGCGGATGCGGCGGCCCGCGCCGCCTCGATCGAGCGGCTGAAGCCCTGGCTCGATCGGGCGGTGGGGCTCGGCTGCGTGGGCGTCTCCATCGACCTGCGCGGCGAGGGCACCTACGACGATCAGTATCCGAGGGCCCTCGAAGGCCTGCAGGCGATCATGCCGCTGCTGAAGGCGGCTGGGCAGCAGGGGGTCATCCAGTCACTCGGAGGCATGACCAGCCAGGGTAACTTCGTTGCGGCGCTCCTGAACAAGCTGGGCGATGCCACCGTCCGCGCCGAGCCCACCTTCAACAGCTGGCACGTGTCGCCCAACGAGGACTTCGCGCGGCTGACGGGGCTGAAGCTGCTGGCGCCCATGGCGGCGTGCGTGCTGGCGGACTACACGAAGTTCGACGAGAAGGGCGAGTCGGTGCACTTCCCGACGCCCTACTGCATGCGGGCGGTCCGGGCCACGGATTTCCGCGGGCCCGTGGTGATCCACTTCAACGGCCAGGGCGACGAGCTCGAGGGTGTGCTCAAGGCCAAGGCCCTTCTCATGAGGAACCAGGTGCAGCCATGAGTCCAGGCAAGTCAGGCGTCTTTCCCGCCGTCAGCGACCGACCGCTCTCGGGGCTCCGGCGCAGCCGCGCCGTGCTGGTCACGGGCGCCGGTGGCGAGATGGGTCACGCCCTGATCCAGGCCCTGGCCTCGCGCGAGGGCACCAGCGTGGTGGCCATGGACATCCGGGAGCTGGAGCCCGGCGTGCGGGCACACTGCGAGAATGCCTTCGTGGGCGATGTCTGCGACGCGCAGCTGCTCGAGCGGCTGCTGGCCATGTACGAGGTGGACGAGGTGTTCCATCTGGCGGCGCTGCTGAGCACGCGCGGCGAGTTCGCGCCGGAGACGGCCCATCAGGTGAACGTGGTCGGCACGCTGAACCTGCTGAAGCTGGCCGCGGAGCAGGCCCGCAGCCATGGGCGGCGCGTGAAGTTCGTCTTCCCCAGCTCGATCGCGGCGTACGGCATTCCGGATCTGGAGACCAAGCGGCGCTCGGGCGCGGTGAAGGAGGACCAGTTCCTGGAACCGCACACCATGTACGGCGTGAACAAGCTGGCGGGCGAGCACCTGGGGCGCTACTACGAGGGTCACTACCGCAAGCTGGCCAAGGACCGCATGGACCGGCCGATCGACTTCCGCAGCATCCGCTTCCCCGGGATCATCAGCGCCGACACGCTGCCCAGCGGCGGCACCAGCGACTATGGCCCGGAGATGATCCATGCCGCCGCGCAGGGCAGGCCGTACGCCTGCTTCGTGCGGCGTGACACGCGAATCCCCTTCATGACCATGCCGGATGCGGTGGAGGCCCTGCTGAAGCTGGCCGCTGCGCCCAAGGACCTGCTCACAAGGTGCGTCTACAACGTGGCCGGCTTCGCGCCCAGCGCGGGCGACTTCGAGCGGCTGGTGCTTGAGCGGTTCCCCGGCGCGAAGATCACCTTCGAACCCGACCAGGGACGGCAGGCGATCGTGGACAGCTGGCCCGAGGACGTGAACGATGGCGCCGCGCGCGGCGACTGGGGCTGGAGCCCGCGTCACGACCTGGAGACGGCGTTCGACCAGTATCTCATGCCGCGGATCGCGGCCCGCTACCGCTGAGCGTGCGGAAGGGGTGGGGTCGCACGGTGATCCACGTGGCCAGCACCAGCAGCCCGAAGAGGGCGTACGCCACCACGAACACCCACGAGGGCGCCTGGTAGAAGAGGATCTTCCGCAGCCAGTGCGCCATGAACGTGCCGGTGTAGGTGGCATCGCCGGCCCGATCGCGAAGGTGCATCTCCAGCGTGGTGAGAGGGCAGACCACGCCCAGCCAGGATTGCAGCACCACCAGCCCGATGCCCGCGAGGTGCGCCGCGCGGAACCAGGGGTTCCGCACCCACCCC
>JBILWQ010000192.1:0-4498 GCA_044369805.1 Phycisphaerales bacterium | reverse complement strand
TCCAGGCACGATCCACCGCGTGGTCTCCACGAGGGCCACCGCGAAGCGCAGCCGGGTTTCCAGCCTCGTGTGCACCTGAAGGGCCTCCGTCTGGCCAAGGAGGGGGCACGTGAGCCTGCATCGACCGACCAGCTCGGTGCGTCGCCATGCGGAGCCGTGGTCACGCTCCGAGCCGTCGCTGGCCCGCACCACGCGGGCGGACGCTGTGGATTCGAAGGGCTCGCCGCATCGAAGGCGTGCTGGACAGAGAGCGAGGGCGGGCTCGAAGAGCGTTCGCGCGTCGTCGGCGGGCTTGTCCACCGCAATCGCCTCGCGCCCACCCGAGTCCGTCTCACGGATCATCACCGCGCGGTGACCGCCCTCGTCGGCGCGAACGCCCCCCGTGGGGGAGTCCATCACCGTCCACGCGAAGGGCGTCCGTCCGCCACGTTCATCCACCTCGCACCACCGGGTCATGCCCGGCTGCATGGGCCAGATCGCCGCCGCGTCGATCTCCAGCCTGGGCTCGGCCACGGCTGGTTCGCAGTCGAAGCGAATGCCCGCCATGTCCGGCGTCCGCGGCGAGGCGCACGCGAAGAGCAGGGAAGTGGCGAGGTGCAGGGCCGCCCTCACGGCTCGAGGCCCAGGGCCTTCCACCGCTTGCGGATCTCCTCGAGGGACGATGGCGTGGTCCGCGTGCCATCGGGTTCCTCGCGATCGACCCGGCCGCCGTTGGGGCCGAAGCGCTCCACCAGCGGCTGTGCCTCCGGGGTGTTTCGGGTGATCAGCGTCCAGGGACCTTCGCCCTCCTTCCGCCACGTCGTGGGTCGCTGGCACAGACGTGTGGTGCCCGGATCCAGCGCGTAGAAGATGGCCTCACCCTCGGCGGACGGATCCTGAGGCAGCAGAGATCCCAGCAGCATGGCCACCGCCTGTGGCAGGTACGCCACCGGGGGGATCTCCAATTCGAGCGGTGTCGCGGCCTCGCCACCGGACTGCGACGAGACGATCAGGCTCGGACCGGGTCGCCCTGGCGCGGGTCGGGCCCGCAGTCCGATCTGCTCGAAGCGGACCTCCGGACCGCTGCCGTTCTGGACGCTCTTCACGGCCCACGCCTCGGCGCCCAGATCCCACGCGACCCAGAAGCGGGCCTGCGTCTCGATCCGGTCCACGCCATCCGCGCTGTTCATGCGGGCCGTCAGCAGCACCAGCAGGCCCTCCTCGCGGGCGAGCGGATCCTGCACGTTGCCCCGGTGGAACGAGGCCTCGGAGCGAGGCGCGGCACGCACGGCCATCTCCATCCAGCCCACCTCGGTCGTGGCGCCATCCGCGACGGGCCGCCAGATGCGGAAGAGTTCGGAGCCCGGACGCACGAGTGTCCTCAGACGGTCCGGCGTGAAACCGTTCCGCAGCGAGTCGCCCCGCTGGACCAGCGCGTTGCGCTGGGCCTGCAGTTGCCGCGGATCCTGAACGCTTGCGGAGGCGAAGATCTCGTCGAGCAGTGGCTCGGTCTGCGCGAAGTCGGCGGGGGCGGTGATGGCGCCCACCGAGATGAAGACCCCGGGGCCGGTGCGGACCAGGAGCCAGCCGGCCATCGTCGATTGCGTCCCGCGCTCTGCGCTGGCCCAGACCACGCGCGCCTCGCCGCCTGCCACCTTCAGATCCCGTTGCTTCACGATCTTCACCGTGGCGCCATCGAGCGCCAGGCCATCGACCGCGGCCTTGGCCTGCGTGGTCAGGTCAACGGCGGGATCGGGGGCAACGGCGACTTGCACGCGCATGCTCCAGGGAGGCTGCCCCGCAGGGCTCTCGATCTGCCAGACCGGGAATTCCTCCTGAAGCTGCCGGACCACCAGGCACCGGGCAGGCAGGCGAAGAATCAGTCCGATGTCGGCGAAGGTCTGCGGAATCGACGTGGTCGATGAATGTCCTGTAACCGAATCGTTATCAACACTGGATTGCAGTCCCCGGGGGGTCTGCGCCGTCGATGCACCAACGCAGCCAATGTGGACCATGCAAGTCACGAGCAGCGGAAGGCCTCGGATCGGCATGCGGCGGAATCTACCGGCAGAAAGGCCGCTTGACGCAGACGGGCATTTGGGTACCTTTGTCCATTCGCCATTTCCGATGCGCGCGGCAAGGTGCCGACGCCGGAGACGGCACAGTCTCGCAGGTGCAAGAGCAGGAAACGCCATGACAGGCGGCAAGATTCGCATCCGAATGGAGGCCTACGACCATCAGGCCCTCGACGCGTCGGCGCGCGAGATCGTCGATCACGCCAAGCGCACCGGCGCTCGCGTGGCCGGTCCCGTGCCTCTGCCCACCCGCCGCGAGATCTACACCGTCAACCGTTCGCCGTTCATCGACAAGAAGAGCCGCGAGCAGTTCGAGATCCGCACCCACAAGCGCATCATCGACATCACCGAGGTCAATCCCCGGACCGTCGACGCGCTGAACCGCCTGGTGGTCCCCGCCGGCGTGTTCATCAAGATCAAGGCCTGATCCGAAGGACGCCCGACCATGACCGCCGCAGCAATCCTTGGCAAGAAGATCGGCATGACCCGCTGGTTCATGGAGGACGGCCGGAACATCCCCGTCACCGTGATCGAGGCCGGTCCGTGCGTGGTCACCCAGGTCAAGACCACCGCCACCGACGGCTATGCGGCCGTGCAGCTGGCGTTCGATGACGCCAAGCCGCGGACCAGCACCCAGCCGCTCATCGGCCACGACGCCAAGGCCGGTAGCGGCCCGAAGCGTGTGCACCGCGAACTTCGTCTGGAGAGCGACAAGGAGGCCGAGGCCTTCACGCTCGGCCAGGCGCTCACGGTGAGCGCGCTCGACGGCATCAAGTTCGTCGACGTCACCGGCCGCAGCAAGGGCAAGGGGTTCCAGGGCACCATGGTGCGATGGAACTTCAAGGGCATGTGCGCCAGCCACGGCACCGAGCGCAAGCACCGCTCGCCGGGCTCCATCGGCGGTGGTGGCGCCGACCGTGGCCGCGGTCCTAGGATCAAGAAGGGCAAGAAGATGTCTGGCCACATGGGCGACGAGCGGGTCACGATCCGCTCGCTCGACGTGGTCAGCCTCGACCCCGAGAAGAACCTGCTGGTGGTGAAGGGGGCGGTCCCCGGCGCCAGCGACGGCATCCTGTTCATCCGGACGCCGACGCGTCTCTACAAGCGAAAGGCACGCATCCAGGCCGGCAAGTGACCTGGATGGCCGGGCAGGCCCCCCGCGGAACCGCCCGGTCGAAACAAGCGAGGAACCCGACCGAGTCGATCCCTGCCGCAGCCCCATCGTGATGGGCCGCGGAGGGTAGGCGAGAAGGCCGCAAGGCCAAAGGTGACACACCCATGATCGAACTTCCCATCCTCGACATGCACGGCAAGAAGATTGACGTGCTCAAGATCGATGAGGGCACGCTTGGCGGCGAAGTCCGCCCGGCCCTCCTCAAGCAGGCCTACGTCACGGTCCACGGCAACCAGCGTCAGGGCAGCGCCCGCACGAAGGGCCGCGGCTCGGTGCACGGTTCCACCCGCAAGCTCTACAAGCAGAAGGGCACCGGCAACAGCCGCGTCGGCAACGCCCGCGTGAACAGCCGAAAGGGTGGCGGCGTGACGTTCGAGAAGACCCGCACCCGCGAGGACTTCCGCACGCAGCTCACCCGGAAGATGCGCCGCCTTGCCAACCGCAACGCCCTGCTGGCCAAGCTGGTCGATGGCGAGGTGAAGTGCTTCAGCAAGCTCGCCTTCGACAAGCCCCAGACCAGCGCCTTCGCCGGCGTGCTCAAGGCCTGCGGCATCGACCGCAGCTGCCTGGTGGCGCTCGATGGCGGCAACGAGAACGCCCGTCTCTCGGCCCGCAACATCGCCCACGTCACCGTCACCCGCATCGAGCAGCTCAACGCCTTCGACCTGCTGAATCACCGCTACATGGTGGTGGATCAGGCCGCCCTGAAGTCGTTCCTCGACGGCACCTGCCTGGCCCAGAACAAGGAGAACGCGTGATGCAGGCCACCACCGTCATCCGTCGCCCGATCGTCACCGAGAAGGCCAGCTTCCTGACCAGCCACGGCAACCGTTACACCTTCGAGGTGGACGGCCGGGCCCGCAAGGACCAGATCAAGGCCGCGGTGCAGCAGCTCTACAAGGTCCGCGTGCTCGGTGTGGCCACGCAGAACCGCAAGGCCCGTGACCGTCAGTACAAGTACGGCCTGGTCGAGGGCGCCATCACCAAGCGCGCCATCGTCAAGGTGCATCCCGAGGACAAGATCGAGCTCTTCTGAGCCGAGGACTTCCCATGGCCATCCGCATCTACAAGCGAACCACCAACGGCCGCCGCAACGCCAGCGTGAACCTGCACGCCGAGGTCACCCGCGGCAAGCCCGAGAAGAGCCTGCTCCGCGCCCTGCCCAAGACCGGCGGTCGCAACTGCCAGGGCAAGCTCACCGTCATCCAGCAGGGCGGCGGCCACAAGCGCCGCTACCGCATGGTCGACTTCAAGCGCCGCAAGGACGACG
>JBILWQ010000189.1:0-4551 GCA_044369805.1 Phycisphaerales bacterium | reverse complement strand
TCCTTGGACTTGGAGGTGCCCAGCAGCCGGATCTGCAGCAGGGCCATGTAGCCGCCCGCCACCAGCAGCTGCAGGCATGCGCCGATGCCCGCGGCCCATGCGAGGGCCTTGGCCTTGAACAGGCCCATGTCCACGCCCCCGTCGGTCGAGGCGCGAGGCTGCTCGATCGGCATGTTGTCGCGCATGTGCAGGGTGCCGCCGCGTGGCGCATCGGGATAGAGCGAGTCCAGCACCACGGCGGCGGCGCGGCCCTCCGGGAAGGGTTGCTGCTCGTCGTTGATGAAGCGCCGCTTCATGGGGAACGCGACCAGCACGCCCAGGATGCTCGCGAGGACGTTCCACCACAGCATCTGATGCCACGCCATGGGCTTGTTCGTGACGAACATGTACGCCATGAGCGCCGAGATCAGCGGTCCGGTCATGTAGCCCGCGGCCGTGGCGATGGATTGCACGGCGTTGTTCTCGAGAATCGTGAGGTCCTTGGCCACACCCAGACGCGAGATGGCGCGGAACACCACGAAGCTGATGATCACGCTCGTCACGCCCACGCCCAGCGTCCACCCGGTCTTGGCCCCGATGTACAGGTTCGTGGCGCTCAGGATGCCGCCGACCAGGAAGCCGGTGACGGCGCTGCGCAGGGTGAGCTGCGGCATGTCCCCTCGGTACACGTTCTCCAGCCACCAGCGGTCCTTCTGCTCACGCGTCCAGTTGCGGACCTGTTCATCCGTCAGATGGGGAAGGGCCATGCGGAGAAAGATAGAGGCTGCGCAGTCCCGGTGCGACCGATCCGCGTTCCGCATGACCCGCCAAGCCGAGGCGGATGCGAAGCGGAGCCGAGGCGTCCGCGTGCGGGTCATGCGGGACGCGGAGCTCGATCGTGCCGTCATCGAGCGAGGGATGCGGATGGTGTTCCGCGACGAGCACGACGGGGCGAGGCCGGGGGCACCATCCGGTCCCGTGCGGTCGCATCCTCCGCCGGGCGGAGACGCTCGACGCCTTTCAAGCCTTCGGCGGCTGGTTCAGCGGCACGCCCGCCTTGTCGGCGAGCCGGTTGATCGCCTTCACCAGCAGGAACACCGCCCATGCCACGATGAAGAACTCGATGCACATGTTGAGGAAGGTCCCGATCTTGATCGAAACCTCCGGCGCGGCAGCGATGTTCTTGGTCGCGTCGGCCTCGACCGCGTGCTTGAGGGTGATCTTGATGTTGGACAGGTCCACGCCGCCGATCAGCATGCCGATGACCGGGTTGAAGATGTCGTCCACGATGCTCTTCACGATCTTGCCGAACGCGGCGCCGATGATGACGCCGACCGCCAGGTCGAGCGCGTTGCCCTTGACGGCGAAGGCCTTGAATTCCTCGATGATCTTCATGGGGGGACGCTCCTTTGGATTCGTCACATGTCGAGCTTGAAGCCCAGATAGACGCGCAGGTCGTTCAGGTTCGAGCCATTGGCCTTGGCGGGGCTCTGGTACTGGTCACGCAGGCCGCCGACCAGGCTGAGGCCGCTCATGTAGTCGAGCTTCATGGTCCACTCCACGCGGGTGAGGATCATGTAGTTGTTGAACTCGGCGACATCGGGGGTGATGAACGAGCTCACCGTGATCTTCTGGCGCTCGGAGATCTGCCAGAATCCCTCGAGCTCCGCGTAGGCCTGCGGGTACCACTCGTCCACGCCGCCGAACTCGCGCGTCACGCCGAAACCCACCTTGCCGGTGAGGCCGTACTTCTTGGGGTCATCCTGCAGGAATCGGTAGCCGACACCACCCCAGCCACCGACCCGGTTCTCCCAGTTCTGGTTGATGTCGTATTCGTACTGGCCCTTCGCGAAGTACAGCCACGGGCCCGGATTCAGGAATCGGTCGTAGGTGATGTTGGTCAGCAGGTTGCTGTCGGTGATGGCGCTTCCGGTGTTGTTGCTGTTGCTGCCGCCGAGGGTCTTCAGGAAGTACTCGGCATACATGTTCAGCTTGTCATCGGGGCTCTCTCGCAGCAGCTTCGCGCCGACGCGAAGATCCCACTGGTCGTTCTCCGCCACGACGCCGGTGATGTTGCCCTCGATGCTGCCCGTCCACTTGGGGGTGGCCGGATCGGGTGCGGCCGCCGCCTGTGCCGCGGCGGTGGCCTCGTCCTTGGGCGGTGCACCTGCGGCGGGAGGCGGGCTGGCGGGGGCGGCCGGGGGGGTGGCCACCGGGGCCTCGGCCGCCGGTGCGGGCGCCGGAGCAGGCGCCGGCTCGGCCGCCTTCGCGGTGGGGGCGACCTCCATCCTCACCACCTGGCTGCGGGGCACCCTGAGTTCACCCAGGACCGGGTGCTTCAGGAGCACCGCGTCGGCGGTCTCCGACAACATCACGGCGCGAATCGTGTCTCCCGAGGCGAGCGTGACGAGCACATCCTGTGCGATGGACACACGCGCGAACGTCAGGATGGCGAGAACGGCGAGGAGCGAAGGGCGTGGCATCATGGGGCGAGGAGGCGGATTCTTCAGGGGCGAGATGGAGGGCCGGTCGCGTGGTGCGGTTGGTAGGTCCGCAGCACGGACGGGGGCGAGGCGGCGGTAGGCTAACGACCCATGGCTGCCCTCGCCACGGCCTCCAATCCGCTCATGCATCCGGTCCGGGATCTGGTGGGACGGCTGCACTGCCCCAGTTGCTGGCACGCCATGCGGCCGGCGGATGCGATGTTCGTGGCGGAGGATCCACGGCTGGTGGGCGATCCGGTGGCCGGTGCCGACGAACCGCTCCGTTTCCTGCCCAGCCGCTTCGACCTGACGGGGGCCGCGATCGATCCCGAGGGTGCCCGCTGCACGCGACTGGCGTGCCCGCGATGCCGACGGGAGATCCCGCGGTCCATGCTGGAATTGCCGGCGATGATCGTCAGCGTGGTGGGGGCGCCGGGTGCCGGCAAGAGCCACCTGTTCGCGAGCGCCATCTGGTCCATGCGGCGCGATGGGGACCGGCTCGGCCTGCAGGTGATCGATGCCGAGCCCCGGTTGAACGCGCGGCTGCATGCCTGGGAGAACCGTCTCTTTGGAACGGCCGAGGGTCCGCGATGCCTGGACAAGACCGAGACCAGCGGCGGACAGGGTTACGCGAGCGTCCGCATCGAGGGACGCACGGAGGTGGTGCCCGCGCCTTTCGTCTTCGCCCTGCGGCGGGGCGCGGAGCCCGCGCCATCCGCCACGCTCGTGCTCTACGACAACGCGGGGGAGCATTTCCTGCCTGGCGCCGACGATGCGCTTCGGCCGGTCACCCGGCATCTCGGTCGCAGCGAGGCGATCGTGTTCGTGCTGGATCCCACGCAGGATCCCGGCTTCCGCGCCGCGGTCGGACTGCCTCCATCACCTCATCCCCCCATCCGGCAGGATCTGGTGCTGGCCGAGATGGCGGCACGCATCCGGCACCACCGCGGTCGCCGGACCGATGATCGCCTGGAGATTCCGCTGGTGATCGCCATGGCAAAGGCCGACCTGTGGTCGGCGGCCGCGGGCGTGTCCATGGCCGCGGATCCCTTCGTCAGGGGAGGCGATCCCACGGCGACGCTCCGACCCATCCATCGGGCGTGCCTGTCGCTGGCCCGGAAGGGTTCACCGGAATTCGTGGCGGCGTTCGAGTCCGCCTTCGATCGCGTGCTGCTGGTGCCATGCTCGGGGTTGGGTCGTGATCCCACGAGCGGCGAGGGCCCGGCGACACCGCGATGGGCCGAGGTCCCGTTCGTGGCCGCATGCGAATTCGGCGATGGCGCCCGCCTGGGGAGCTTCAGGCCATGAGAGGGGAACTGGTGCACACCTCGCTGCCCCGCGGCCTCGACGGAGGCACGGGATTCGTGGTGGCGGCGAGCACCGGCGGCATGCCGCGCACGCTCGCGGCCTGCATGTCGGACCTCTCCGGACTCCCCGAGGCCTGGCCTGGTGCCTCGGACTGGGAACGCACGCTTCGCGCCACGCGGGCCATCGAGTGGCGCGGCGAGGTGGCGTGGGTCGCCAGCGTGATCCGCCCCTGCGGGCTCGATCACACCGGCCGGGGCAACCGCATCGCGCATCACCGTCTGCTTGACGCCGGCGAGATGCGGACCTGCGATCCCGTGTCGCTTCTGCTGGACCATGAGCGATGGATGGCCGCGTGGAAGGGCGAGCCGCGCGAGCTGGACGCCGAGCCCGTGACCCCGCCCATGCCGGGCCACGTGGGCGCGGCCGAGACCTGGAAGCGGACCTTCGGTGACGCGGGCGTGGCCGCTGAGATGCTTGAGCATGCCTATCGAAGCGGCGTCGGCGCCTGGATCGTGGTGCCCTCGGGAGCCGACCGGCTGGCCTTGTTGCACGAGATGGCCGGACTCCTTCCGCACGAGAACCGCTGGAAGCGCGGGTGGAGCACGCGACCCATGCGTCCAGTGGCGGTTCCCGTGCCGGTGATCGCGGTGGTCGATGAACGCGAGCCGCTCGTGTGTGCAGCAGCGGCGAATGCCGCATGGATCCTGACGCCGCGTGCGGGTGCACCGCCACGCGCCTCGGACGCCCTGATTCGACGCGCCCGGGAGGGTCAGTCGGGCAC
>JBILWQ010000188.1:0-4568 GCA_044369805.1 Phycisphaerales bacterium | reverse complement strand
CCCGGGAACCAGGTACGGCATCCCGTTCCCCGTGCTGGCACGCAGCAGCTTCGGCACCGTGGGCGCGAACGTGCCCGCCATCCTGCGGGCCGTGGTGGCGTGCGGGTGGTTCGGCATCCAGACCTACATCGGTGGCGAGGCGGTGCGCACGTTCCTGGCCGCGGCATGGCCCGCATTCAACGAGATCGGCGCCGGTGCCACGGTCATGGGGCTTGGCCTGCCCAGTGCGATCACCTTCGCCATCTTCTGGCTGCTCAACATCGCCATCATCCTGTTCGGCATGAACGCGGTGCGGGTGTTCGAGAACTGGAGCGCGCCGCTCGTGCTCATCATGGCCGTGTGGCTTCTGTGGTGGATCGTCGGTCGGGCTGGCGGCCTTGGCCCCATGTTCGACCGGCCGAGCAGCTTCGCCACGAATGCCGACTTCTGGAAGGCCTTCGTGCCCAGCCTGACCGGCATGATCGGCTTCTGGGCCACGCTCAGCCTGAACATTCCGGATTTCACGCGCTACGGTCGCGGACAGCGCGAGCAGGTGTGGGGCCAGACGCTTGGCCTGCCGACCACCATGTTCGGATTCAGCGCCATGGCCGTGGTCATCACCAGCGCGGCTGAGGGCCTGCTGAAGGGCACCGATCCGAAGACGCTGTGGGATCCGGTGGTGGTGCTTGGGCACATCACCAGCAGCGTGCCGCCCGCGGGGTTCGAGGCGCCGCTGCTGGCTGACACCGGCACACGCTGGGCCGTGGCGCTGCTGGCGCTCCTTGGCGTGGCCGTGGCCACCATCGCCACCAACATCGCCGCCAACGTGGTGAGCCCCGCGAACGACTTCGCCAACTGCGCTCCGCGCCTGATCAGCTTCAGGACCGGCGGCGTGATCACCGGCGTGGTCGGCATTCTGATCATGCCGTGGAAGCTGCTGGCCAACCCCGAGGCCTACATCTTCAACTGGCTCGTGGGGTATGGCGCGCTGCTGGGGCCGATCGCCGGCATCATGGTGGTCGACTACTGGCTGGTGCGCCGCACGCAGCTGGACGTGCCCGACCTGTATCGGCCGAAGGGTCGCTACGCGGGCACCAACCCCGTGGCCCTGGTGGCGCTCGTGGCCGGCGTGGCCCCCAACATCATCGGCTTCCTGCGCAGCGTGAAGTTGATGCAGGGCGGGCCCGACCTGTGGGACGCCCTCTATCCCTACTCGTGGTTCATCGGCTTCGCGATCGCTGCCGTGGTGTACCGGCAAGGCATGCGCCGAAGCCGGTTTGGTGCAGCCGCTGCCTGATCGGCCGGCTCAGGCCTTGCGACTGACCCAGCAGAATTCGTCGCCGCGCGACAGCAGCTCGCCGGCACGCCTGGTGAAGAAGCGATCGACGGCGCGCACCACGCCGGGCCAGGCGCTGGAATAGTCGTGACCGCAGAACCAGCCGCCGCGCTTCACCTTGGGGTACCAGGCCTCCAGATCGGCGGCCACGGCGGCGAACTCGTGCGCCGCATCGATGAACACCGCATCGAGCGATCCATCCGCGAAGGTGGCGGCCGCCTCCAGCGAGGGCAGCCGCAGGGCACTGAACCGGTCCGCCACCGGCGCCAGGTTGGCGGTGAACTCGTCGAAGAGCGTGCCCTGGCGAATGCTGTCCACGGCTGCGTGTTCGCTGCTGCCCTGCCAGGTGTCCACGGCCACGATCCGGAAATCACGGCGCTGCCGGATCGCTTCCACCGCCAGGAACGCCAGGCTCTGGCCCTTCCATGATCCGACCTCCACGAAGGTGCCGCCGGCCGGCATGTGCTGCACCAGCATGGCGTAGAGCCTGGGGAAGGTGAACCACCCCTCGATCCTCTCGAAGAAGTGCTCCATGGCTGCAGCCTAGCGGCGCCTGGATCCTGCGGGCGGCTTGCGGGGTGGACGCGTCCACGTGCCTGGGGTGTCCGGATCGGGCTGAAGTCCCAGCGTGCCCATGACCGGCGCATCGACTGGTCCCACCGGCACGACCGTGGCGTTCGGATGCCGTGCCAGCATGGCGCGAAGGTGTTCCTGACCCGCATCGGAGGCCTGGAAAAGGATCACGTCCGCCTTCACGGGATCGGCGGGATCCATGACCGGAGCGCGCGACTCGAGTCCGGCTTGCTGCAGCATGTCCGTGGCGCGGCGCGCAAGGGCCTCCACATGGGGCCAGCCCTGACCCTGCTCGCGAAGCACGCGAAGTCGCGGCAGGTCCACCAGATCGGCCAGCATGCGAGCGGGGACGGAGGGTGCGGCCAGCAGCGTGAGCTGCTCCTTCCGCAGGTGAAGCAGTTGCACTGCCTCGTAGGCGGCCACGCGCCGCATGAGGTCTGCCCGGTCGCCCGAAGGATCGATCAACCTCGTTCGCGGATCATGACGCACATGGAACATGTCCGGTGGCATGGCGCCGTTCACCATGGCCAGAAGGTGGGCAGCCATGGTCTCGGGAGCCACGGTCCGCTCGTAGTGGGCCTGTCCCGCCGATCCGAGCGCCGTGCAGCGATCCGGATCCTTCAGCAGTTCGCGGGCCGCCTGCACGGCCTCCGGCGTGGACCCATAGGTGCACAGGTGCACACCATCCTCGGCCAGCAGGTCCAGGCCCGCCTCGGGCGCCAGCCGGTCCGTGAGCAGGGCACCGCCCACCTGGAGCACCTCGAGCACCCGGAGATTCAGGTCACCGTTCAGGCTGCAGTTCAGGCTCAACTGCGATGCGGCATGCAGTCGTCGGGAATCCTGGTTGGTGGCCTGAAGCACCTGCAGGGGCAATCCGGCCTGCAGCAGTCCGCGACAGACGCCGCCGCGGCGAACGTGGAAATAGTGCACCGAGCCGATCATGGTGAAGCGACGATCGAACGCCGAGCCGCACCGCTCGGGGCTGCGGGCCACGTTCAGTCCGGGCAGCCAGACCACTTCGCCCAGTCCGGCCTCCAGAAGGAAGTGCGCATGCTGCCGCGTGTAGTCCAGGCACACGGCGGCAAAGCGCTCGGATGTCGCGTACTCGATCACGCCCGAGATGGCACCGACTCGGTGGTGCGTATCGCCCACCACCAGCAGGGCGGGGCACTTCAGGGCCTGCAGGTTCGCGGGGCGGCACTCGGCGGTCGCATCGGTCCGGATCACCACCAGATCCGGTCGCCACGAGATGGGCAGCCGCTCCATGACTGCAGCGGCATCGATGGCCCCCAGCGGCGTGTTGATGGAGACAAGCCGTCCATCGTGCACCCGGTCCGGATAGCGAGGCCCCGCCACCACCTGATCGGCGGCAAGGGGTGGCGGCGGAATGTAGTCGGGTGGGCTCTGGGTGAAGTGCAGGATGCGCATGGGCCTGCCGCTCACCCCTCGAACACCTCATCCACCAGGTCGAGCGCGCGGTCGATGATGCCGAAGCCATCGGCCATCTGCGCCTCGTCGATGCACAGCGGCGGGTTGCACATGAGCGTGCTCCACTGCAGCACGGTGAACAGGCCGTTGTCCTTCAGGAACTTGCCCACCTTGGGCATGACCGGGTGCGTGCCAGCGTAGGGCACCAGTCGTTCGCCCTTGCTGTTCTTGCGCAGTTCGATGGTGCCGAACAGGCCGATGTTGCGGTGCTCCTTCACGCAGCGGTGCTTCTTCGCCAGCCGCTCCATGTGGCCACGCATCACCTCGCCCATGCGGGCGGCGTTCTCGACCATGCCTTCATCCACCAGCACGTTCACCGCGGCCAGTGCGCTGGCCAGGCACAGCGGGTGCGCGTTGTAGGTCAGGCCGCCCCAGAACACGTTCTCGCGGAAGTGATTCGCGATGCGGTCGCTCACCGCCATCACGCCCAGCGGCAGGTAGCTGCTCGTCAGGCCCTTCGCCATGGTCACGATGTCGGGCACGATGTCACCGTGCTGGAACGCGAACAGCTTGCCGGTTCGGCCCCAGCCGCACATCACCTCGTCGGTCACCAGCAGGATGCCGTGCTTCTCGAGCAGCGACTTCAGGCCCTTCAGGTAGCCCTTGGGCGGCGGAAGAATGCCGTTGGTGCCCGTCACCGTCTCGATGAACATGGCGGCGATGTTCTTCGGCCCCTCGTACTGGATCACTTCCTCGAGGTAGGTGAGGTTGTTGCGAACGATCTCGTCTTCCGTGGTGCCGAAGCTGTAGTCGTAGGGCCGGGGGTCCATCACGCGCACCACGCCGGGCATGCCGGGCTCGGTGGGCCAGCGGCGAGGGTCGCCGGTCAGGCTGATGGCGCCATGCGTGGCACCGTGATAGCTGCGATAGCGCACCAGAATCTTGTGCCGCCCCGTGAACATGCGCGCGGCCTTGATGGCGTTCTCGTTCGCCTCGGCACCGCCCAGGGTGTAGAAGAAGGTGTTCAGGTCACCGGGCACCAGCTCAGCCAGCCGCAGCGAGAGCTTGGCGCGGATCTCGGTGGCCATGCCGGGGTAGGCGTAGGCCAGCTGCGCGGCCTGGTCCTGAATGGCCTTGATCACCTTCGGGTGACCGTGGCCGATGTTCACGCTCATGAGCTGGCTGTTCCAGTCGATCCATCGCTGCCCCTCGGGGCCGTACAGGTAGATGCCCTCGGCCCGCGCCACCGGAA
>JBILWQ010000187.1:0-4576 GCA_044369805.1 Phycisphaerales bacterium | reverse complement strand
TTTCGTCGATGGCGAGTACTGGGGACTGCACGACATCCGTGATCGGTTCGACGAGGGCTACTACGAACACCACTATGGCCTCGGAGAAACCGGCTTCACGCAGTTGGAGATCCAGGCGGGCACGCCGGTGTTCGACCGGGGCGAGCCGAGCCTGCTGTCCGACTTCCAGGACATCCTGTCGGATGCGGGTGCCGGCAACTACGCGTCACCCGAGGGACTGGCGCAGCTCGAAGCCCGCATCGACGTGGACAACTTCATCGACATGTGCGTGCAGGAAGTCTGGTGCGGCAACACCGACTGGCCGCAGAACAACCATCGCGTCTGGCGGGCAGTCTCGCCGGTCGTGGTTCCTGGTGCCGAACCACGGCTCGATGGGCGTTGGCGATGGCTGCTCTTCGACACGGATTTCGCCTTTGCGCTGGATCTCTGCTACGTGATCGGCGGGGAGCAGGGCGCATTGCACGACACGCTGGCCCACGCAGCCACGGCAGGCGAGACCTACAACTTCTGCACAACCGGCAGCCTGACCGTGACCAGTGCGTCCACCGTGCTGCTTCGCAAGGCGCTCGAGAATCCGGCGTTCCTTGAGCGGTTCGTGTCAAGGTTCGTCGATCGACTGAACAGCGGTCTTTCGCCGGCCCATGCGGAATCCGTGCTCGATGCCCATGTGGCGGCCCTGGCGCCGGGCATGGCCGAGCACGTGTCCCGCTGGCGGCAGCCGGTGGATTGGGGCAGCGAGGTCGAGCGGATCCGTTCCTATATCCGGGCTCGTGCCGAGGCCCTCCGGGGACATCTGGACGCGAGGTTCAGCCTCGGAGGCACGGCGCCTCTCACCATCGACATTCCGCACCCGGAGCGAGGTGCGGTCGAGGTGAACACGCTCTCGATCGGGGGTTCGAGTCCCTCGGTTGGCACCGCGTGCTGCCCCTGGACGGGCACCTACTTCAGGAACCTGCCTGTCGAGCTTCGGGCTCGGCCTCTGCCCGGTCAACGGTTCGTGGGCTGGGTGGACAGTGCGGGGACGCTGGATGACCCCCGGGCGGAAACGATCCAAGTCGATCTGGACGGACCGCGCACCATCACTGCCCGATTCGCGGGTGAGGATTGCCCGGCCGACCTGGATGGCACGGGCGAGGTCGACGCGGGCGACATCGGGTCGCTGCTGACCTTCTTCGGCACCTGCACGGGCTGCGCGGCGGACCTGGATGGCAGCGGCGAGGTGGATGCCGGCGACATCGGCGCGCTGCTGGTGATGTTCGGCGCGTGTCCCTGAAGCTCAGTCCGCTGGACTCGAGCCTGCGGCGCGGGCCTGTGCCACGGGACGCGCGGTGGGGTGCCCAGCATTAAGTGCGACCTGCAGGACAAGGTGAAGCCCTGGGCGTGCTTCTGCCAGATCAGCGACAGCACCACCAGCTATGGCAGCCACTCCGGCGCCACACCCAACGAGAAGATCACCTCGGACAAGCCCACGGAGCGCACGCCCATGATCGAGAGCGACGCCACCATCGTGATGCCGCTCATGCTGCGGGCGTTGCTGGAGGCGAAGGCGAATCCTGGAGCGGCCGCGCGCATCATCCGGGCCAGCCGGGCCGAGAGCCGGAAATCCCGAGCGAGGCGGCAAGGCCGGTTGCCGCAGGTCCGTGGAATCTGACCATAATTTTGATAGAGACTGCAGCACCACCATACGGCCGTACGAAGCGAGCCTACGTGTGGGATGACCCGAAGGAGAGCCCCATGATCACCCCAAGAT
The DNA here is from genome assembly GCA_044369805.1 of Phycisphaerales bacterium. Lineage (GTDB taxonomy): Bacteria > Planctomycetota > Phycisphaerae > Phycisphaerales > SM1A02 > SYAC01. Next base: position 2,826 of record JBILWQ010000187.1, on the reverse strand, counting down.
CCGCTCTGCATCTGACCTTCGCCGCAGCCCTCGGGCTGTCGGGCCCCGCCCTCGCCATGGCGTCGGGGGACGTCGTGCAACTGGGCGTCGTTCGGTTCGATGCTCGCCACCCAGCGCTGGATGTCGCCGACATCCGGCTGGGGGGCACCACCGCGGGCATGCTCACCATCGGCCATGACGGCCATGTGTCATTGCTGGGATCTTGGAGCGGAAAGGATGCGGCACTTCCCGACGCCGCCGGTCCATGTCGCGCGTTGGCCCGTTCAAAGGAGGCGATGGCGGTCATTCGCCTCGATGGATCCATCGGGACGCAGGGTCTTGTGAAGGATGCCAGCGGTCAGCAGGTTCCACTGAGTCCGCCCCCCGGCACGTTCGTGCCCGGAACACTGCAGGCGGGCACGAACCACTTCCTGGCGGTTCGCACGGATGGCGTGGTCGTCGCTTTCGGGGCCACAGACCTGGGGCAGTGCGAAGTGCCGGCATCGCTCGTGAACCCTCGACAACTGCTTGCCCGAGGCAACACATCGATCGCGATCGACGCCGACGGCACGCTCCATCAGTGGGGTGCGCCGCTGGACGCGTCCGTCACGCTTCCCGCGGGGCTTGGCGGCTGTCAGCATCTGGCCTTTGGGACCTCTCACGGGTTGGCCGTGCGCCTGGACGGCACCGTGGTGGCCTGGGGATCGAACACCGATGGCCAGGCGAGCGTCCCGGCGGATCTGGGGCCGTGCGTGCAGGTTGCCGGGGGCGCCTTCTTCAGCGCGGCCATGGGCACCGACGGTTCGGTTCGCACGTGGGGCCAGGGCACGCACTTCGGGCTTCCCCGGACGGCCTTCCCCGCTGGTGGAGCCCTGGGCCCATGCTCGCGAATCGTCGCAGGTGCTCAGGCCTTGGCTGGCCTGGGACTTGACGGTCATTGGAAGGTGATCGGATTCGGGGATGTTTCCAACGCGGAGCGGCTCGATGACTGGGGTTCATTGCGGAGTGTCGCGTCCGCGCACTACTTCACGGTGGGGGTGCGGGATGATGGCTCGGTGCAGGCCTGGGGCAGCACCTGGCCGTCCTTGGACTCTCGCGACTTCCGCCCGGTGGAAGTGCCGTCGGATCTCGGGACATGCGTGGCAGCCGCTGGTGGCTTCTATCACGCCCTGCTGCTGCAGGCGGATGGCACGGTGCGAGGCATCGGCTCGAATCGACTCGGCGAAAACAGCGTTCCGGCCGACCTTGGCGGCGTGGTCCAGGTCGCCGCGGGCGTCGACGCATCGCTGGCCCGGATCCACGACGGAACCGTGCGAGGTTGGGGCGAGGGCTGGTACGACGACGAATCCATCTCCCGCGTGCCGACCGACCTGCCGCCGAGCCGTTGGATCGCGGCCTATTTCACCCACGCTGGATCCGTGGCGACGAATGGTTCCGTTCGCGTGTGGGGTAGGTCTCAGCTCCCGTCACCTCCAGCAGGGCTCCCCGAACTGACCCAACTCGCCCTCGGTCAGGCGCATGCTCTGGGCTTGAAGTCCGACGGCTTCCTTGTCACCTGGGGGAATGGCCTGGTCAACTCGTGGGGTTCGCACACGGTGCCCCCGGACATCGGGGCGTGCACGCAGATCGCCGCGGGCGGAGCGCACAACGTGGTGTTGCAGGCCGATGGACAAGTGAAGGCCTGGGGCAACTACTACGCCGGTACCTCCATCGCGATCAATCATGGTCGGGCGACGGTGTCGGCGGGTGTGGGTGCTTGCCGGTTCGTGGCCGCAGGTCCCGAGACGGTGGTCATGCTCACCCAGTCCACCTGCCCATCGGATCTCGATGGCAGTGGCGAGGTGGATGCCGCCGACCTTGGAACGCTGCTGACCCGTTTCGGTGCCTGTGGCGCGTGTGCCGCCGACCTCGATGGCAGCGGCGAGGTGGATGCCGGCGACATCGGCGCGCTGCTGGTGATGTTCGGCGCGTGTCCCTGAAGCTCAGTCCGCTGGACTCGAGCCTGCGGCGCGGGCCTGTGCCACGGGACGCGCGGTGGGGTGCCCAGCCTGCGCATGCTCGCGAAGAAGCTGCAGCACCCGTTCGTCGTTCACCTGCTCGAAGCGGCGGTAGAACTGCCCCACGGCCCAGAACACCTCGGGCTCCTTCAGGCAGACCACGTGGTCGGCCAGCGACCGGATCTCGGCGAGCCGGTCCTTGGGACCCACGGGAACCGCGGCGACCAGTTCGCGGGGATTCGACGCACGGGCCGTGCGAAGAGCGGCCAGAAGGGTGGAGCCCGTCGCCACGCCATCATCGACCACGATCACCGTGCGGTCGGCCAGGCCGGCCAGAGGGCGAACCGATCGCACCAGCTGGCGAAACCGCTCGATCTCGGTGCGCTGCTGAGCCTTCTCCTTCTCGATCCACGCGCGGCCAGCCTCGGTGATGTGCCGGCCATTGTTGTTCAGGTGCACCTCGCCAGTCTCCGAGATGGCACCCAGGGCCAGTTCGGGCTGGGTTGGTGAACGCAGCTTGCGGGTCAGCACCACGTCCAGATCCGCGTGAAGAGCCTCGGCAATGGGAACCGCCACCTCGATGCCGCCCCTCGGAACGGCCAGGACCAGTGGACTGTGGCGGGACAGGCCCTTGAGCCGTTCGGCCAGTTGGCGACCCGCGTCGGCCCGATCCTGGAAGCACATCTGGATCATCGCAGGCCCGCCCGGAGCAGGTGGGTGGCGAACCAGTCGCGGGCGTGCGTGCAGACCTGCTCCATGGCCCCGGGCTCCTCGAAGAGGTGCGTGGCGCCCTCGATCAGGGTGAGTCGCTTCACGCATCGCAACTGGGCGTACGCCTCGCGGTTGAGTT
>JBILWQ010000219.1:0-3927 GCA_044369805.1 Phycisphaerales bacterium | reverse complement strand
GCCACGACCCGGCTCCACGCGCTCGTGCCGCGCGAGCCAGTCCACCCGAAGCGGCCCCTTGTGGAGCCGGAGCGTGACCGTGGAACCGTTGGCGATGCCACCCGAGGCCGCCAGCACTCGCGCGTTCTCCCAGGGCGGCACGAGACGCTGCAGCGCGCCATCGCGGAAGTGCCACGCGGCGAGCGCCTCCACGGGCGCGGGCATGATGCTGGATCGAACGAGCGTGGGCATGGACGCACGCTACCGGAACGGCAGCGCCTCCGTGGGCTGGAGCCGGCGTCCGGCCACCAGCACATCCCGCACGTGCACGAAGGTTGCGGCGTCGGCCGCCCGGCGTGACCCATCCCGACGCCGCAGCGAACCCATGACCAGCTTCATCCTGGGGTTGGCCTTCAGCTTCACCTCGTGACGCTGCAGGAATGCCCAGTAGAGCGGCGTGATGGGGCAATCCTTGCCCGGCTTGAAGGCGCAGGCACCGCAGAAATCGCTCATGCCATCGATGTAGGCGCTCCCCGCGACGTAGGGCTTGGTGGTCATCACGCCGCCCGTGGCGTAGGTGGCCATGGCCAGCACGTTCGGTTCCACCACCCAGTCCCAGGCATCCATGTAGGCAATCCAGAACCAGTCCGCCAGCTCGCGGGCGTTCACGTCGAGCAACGTGGCCAGATTGCCCAGCACCATGAGCCGCGTGATGTGGTGGCTCCAGCCTTCGGCCCAGACATCCTGAATCACCCGGTCCAGGCAGTGCAGGCCACTCGGCTGACCCCAGAAGGCGGGCGGCAGCGGCGTGGCCGAGCCCAGCGTCTCGGGCATGGCTCCACCGTCCACACCGTGAGGAGGCTCAGCGACCCGAGTCCACGCCGCGCCCTTCCATCGCCTGAAGCCCCCGTCACCAGGCGCCTTCGCCACCGGCCACGCGTCGCGGAAGCCATCCATCCGGGCGTGCACCCACCGCACGAACTCCCGCCACCCGATGACCTGCCGGATGAAGCCCTCCTTGCTCTCGATGGGCAGGTCCATGTCGGCCACATCGTTCACCATTCGACGGGCAGGCATTCGCCAGAGGTTCATCAGCGGGCTCATGCGGCTGTGGAAGAGGCCCCGGCTCGCCGTGCTCATGGCGTCCTCGAAGGGACCGAAGTGCGGAAGGCACTCGGCCTTCGCCCACGCCCAGAGGCGCTCGGCATCCTTCAGCGTGGCCGGCAGCGCTTCCAGATCCAGCTCGCCGGGATGCTGCGGGAAGTCGCGATCGAGCGTCTCCCGCACGCTCCGGCGGATCGCTTCCATGGGGAACCGTGGCGCCCCGGGCGCGGCTGGCGTGCCCGGCCAGGCCTTGCGGTTCTCGGTGTCGAAGCTGTAGCGGCCGCCCTCGGGCTCGCCGGCCGAATCCATGAGCAGGCCGGTGCGCTGCCGCACGCGGCGGTAGAAGGCGTCCATCGACCACTGCGTTCCCCTGCGACAGCCCTCGAAGTCGTCCGCGTGCGTCAGCCAGCCGTCATGAGGCCGAAGGTCGAGCAGCCCCTCGTCCACCAGCGGGCGAAACTCGTGACGCATCTCCCGCTCGGCCCACTCGGTGGCGAGCATGGGACCCGTCTCCGTGCTCACGCCGCGGAGCAGCTGCACCATGGAAGCGTCGCCGCGCTCCACTCGCACCTCGAATCCCTCGGTCCGCAACTCCTCCGCGAAGGCTCGCTGGTTCAGCAGGATGATCGCGAGGCGCATGCGATGGTAGGGACGCCTCGAGAGCCACTCTCGGCTCTCGAGGAGCACCACCCCGGTGTTCGCCGCCGATCGCTCCGCCAGGGCACCCAGTCCGCGATGCAGCTGGTCCGGGGCCACGAAGACCCAGCGGCGATCGGCTGCCTTCCGTGGACCCGTGGGTCTGGACACGCTCCCGGTTTCGCACCAGTTTCCTTCCCGGATGCGAACGCCGACCGCTGCACCGCGTGCCCCCATCACCGCTCACCGATAGGATTCCGCCATGGACCTCAACGCCACCATCTCGCAGCGGCTCCAGATGGGCCATCGTGCCGTCGAGGCCCTTGAGGGACAGCCCCAGGCGCTCGCGAAGGCCTGCGAGATGCTCATGCAGACGCTGACCGAGGGTGGGGCCGTGCTCACATGCGGCAACGGCGGGTCCGCCGCCGAGGCGCTGCACCTGGCCGAGGAGCTCACCGGCCGCTACCGGTCCAACCGACAGCCTCTCCGGGCGATCTGCCTGGCTGCCGATCCCACCGCCCTCACCTGCATCGCCAACGATTTCGGCTTCGACCAGGTCTTCGCTCGACAGCTGGAGGCGCTGGGGCGGACCGGCGACCTGCTGGTGCTCTTCAGCACCAGCGGCAAGAGCGCCAACCTGCTCAAGGCCCTGCACGTTGCCAGGTCCCGCGGAATCGCCACGCTGGGACTGCTCGGTGGCGAGGGGGGTCCCGCCCTGCCGCTATGTGATCACGCCATCGTGGTGCATGGGGTAGATGGTGCCGCGATCCAGGAGGCCCACCAGATGATCATGCACATCCTGTGCGAGGCCTGCGAGGCTCGCTTCCCCGCGAAGGTGCACGCATGAGCGCCGCAGCATCACGTGCTGGCTCGATGGCCGGATCCATCGTCTGCCGAGGCCTGGTGCCGCTCTGGCTCGCGACCGGCGCGGCGATCAAGCTGGCCGAACGAAGCCCCATGCTCATGCCCTCGCCCGTGCGCGATGCGCTCAAGGCAGTCGCGGGAGCGTTGGGACGCGGGAGCGAGGCGGAGTTCGCCGCTTTCCTGGACCACGCCCTTCGGGTGATCGTGGCCGGGGAGTTCATGCTCGCGGCCGCCATGATCGCCCTTCCGGCCCTCAGCCGCCGCATCGCCATCCCGGTGCTCTCGCTCTTCGTGGTGATTCTGCTCATGGTGGTGGCGCGGGGCGAGGCCAGCTGTGGATGCTTCGGCAGCAAGGGTCCCTCACCCGCGGTGGTGCTGGCCGGCGACGCCCTGCTGCTCGCGCTGGCGGTCGGGCTCAGGCCGCTCGCGCCGCAGATGACCCGGAATCACCTCACCCTGTTCCTGGTTCTGGGCATGCTCGGATCGGGCATCGCGTTCATGGTTCCGGCCCGCGCGGGCTTGCAACTGGAATCGGCCCAGCCGCCCGCCCCGATCGAACCCGCGGCCACCGCGTTGGCCGCGAACACGCCTTCCGCACCCACCACGCCCGCCCACACCACCGCGGCCTGGCCCTCGGCGCCGGCCCAGTTGCAGCCCGATTACCTGCCGCAGTTCGAGCAGTGGGTGGGCAAGCGGCTGCGCGATCAGGCCATTGCGGCACTCCTGACTCCGCCCCCACCCGCCGACCTGGAGAAGGGTCGCTGGATCGTGATGTTCTTCCGCGAGGACTGCGAGCATTGCCATGCGGTGCTCGACCGTCACTTCAGCCCCAAGGTGCCGCTGAACACGCTGCTGGTGAGCGTGCCGGATGCGGATCCTGCGGCCGCGCTGCCCAACCCCTGCGGCGAGTGCCAGCTTCGAACGCTGCCCAAGGGGCCGGACTGGATCATCGGCACCCCGGTGCTCATCTCGGTGCAGGACGGCGTGGTGAAGAGCCAGCTGGGCGGCACCGACGCTGAGGACCCGGACAAGGTCCAGGCGCTGATCGAATTCCGCTGATCCTCCGGATCAGGCCCGCGGAAGGAAGCGGATCCCGCGAACCGCCACCTCCAGCGTCCGCTGGCCCAACCTGCAGCGGCGAGGGCGGGTGTCCTTGGCGCGGATCGCGCGAACACATCGCTCCACCTCAGCCTCGCAGGCATCTGTGGCCAACTGCCGGATCGCCTGGGCAAGCACCTCCCGCGGTGCCTTTCGCAGCGCGGACCGCGGCCACGGCCCAACCCCGGGCATGAGGTCTCGGGCGCTGCGGGCCAGAAGGGCCGCCGCCGCGCGGATGCGCCGGCC
>JBILWQ010000016.1:0-15542 GCA_044369805.1 Phycisphaerales bacterium | reverse complement strand
CGAGAGCCGAAGGCACAGCCTTCGGCTCTCCGTGCTTCGTCGCCTGGGTGCCCGTCCCGGCCTGCGGCCGGTCCGGCCTGCCGCGTCGCTTCGCTCCGCGTCAGCCAGGCTTCATGACGCGGGCTTTGCCCGCGTGCAAATCCTGTCACCCCGACTCCTCAGTGCCCTGCGCTCCGGCACGCCTCGCGCCAGCAGTCGCGAAGGCCATCCATGAAGCGCTGGGCGTACGCGGAAGCGTCGCAGAGCGACGAGGAGCGCATGGATTCGCGGAGCGTTCGACGCCATGCCGCGATCCGCGTGCGGTCCGCAGCCACGGCCGCGGCGATGCGCGCGAAGTCGGCCGCATCGCTGGCCACCCACTCCGGATGTCCGATGGCCGTCACCAGGCTCGCGGACACGCGTGCCGCGTGCCGATCGCCCAGCGTGGTGATCACGGGCACGCCCATCCACAGCGCCTCGCAGGTGGTGGTGGTGCCGTTGTAGGGCGTCGTGTCGAGGGCGACATGCAGCCGGTGGTAGCACGCCAGGTGGGCCAGGGTGCCCTCCGCATGGGGCATGAGGTCCACCCGATCCCGCGGGATTCCCGCATCGGCCAGCTGGCCCAGCAGGCGATCATTCCGGCTCTGTTCACGGGTTGATCGCGCCACCAGGCTCGACTTGAGGAGCAGTCGCGAGTCGGGCACCGCCGCCAGGGTTGCGGACCAGAGGGCCAGGGTCTGGGGGGACATCTTCAGGTGGTTGTTGAAGGATCCGAAGGTGATCGGGGCATCATCGGGGGGCATCTGCGGCTCCGGCGCCGGCTCTCGAGGCGCGTAGCACAGGAAGCACGGATTCAGGCGGAGGAGTCGTTCCGTGCAGAACCGCTCGGCGCCAGGCGGATCGGTGATCGAGTCGACCACGCGCCAGTCGATCGCGGGCACGCCGGTGGTGTTGGGGTAGCCGATCGCGGTCACCAGGACCGGTGCGGGCTTCCGTGCCAGTTTCGAGAGCAGGTTGTCGCCGACGTGTCCAGCGAGATCCACAAGGACATCGATGCGAGCCGCCCGGATCCGGGCGTCGAGCTCCTCCGCCGATGGTCGGGGCATGTCGATCCATTCCTGGAACATGTCCCGCAGCCCCTTCGCCACCTTGTCCTCCGGATGGGCCAGACCGGTGAAGAAGGCGACCAGCGTGATGCCCGGCTGCCGGCCCAGCGAGGCGGGGAGGAAATTGGCCACCGAGCTCCGGCAGAGGTCCGGCGAGATGATGCCCACGCGAAGTGGCCGGTCGGGATCTGGATCGGCGATGCGGGGAGGTGCCGGGGCCGGAACCAGACGGCCGTAGGCACGATGGGCCTCGAGCATCTCATCCGGATCCTGCAGGCGGTAGTTCATCTGCATCAGCAGCGAGGAACGCAGGTAGGTGTCGTGGGGTCGATGCAGGGCCGAGGCGCGCAGCAGGGACTCGTGCTCCTCGGTGCGGCCTGCCGCCCCGAGCGCGATGGCCAGATTGCTGATGAAGGGAAGCGAGTCGGGAGCCATGGCCACCGCGCGGCGGCCCAGTTCCACCCCCCGCTCGGCATCGCCCGCCTCGGCGTAGGCCGCCGAGAGCGCCGCGAGCGTGGGGGCATGGTCAGGTGAGGCGGCCAGCAACCGCTCCCACAGCGGAATGGCCTGATCGAACCGCCGCAGCCGGGACAGCCCGGAGGCGAGCGTGGAGACGAAGTCGAGATTGTCCGGCATGCCGGCCAGCGCCCGTTCGGCACTGACGACGGCCGGCTCCAGCTCGCCCGCCTCCATCTGGAGCGTGGCCAGCAGGTGAAGGGCGTGGCCATCGCGGGGCTTGAACTTCAGGTGCATGCGCACGCTGGCGATGGCCTGGGGCAACTGGCCCGAAGCACGCTGCTGCATGACCCGGTTCCACAGCTGCTCAGACATTCGTCGAATCCTTGCAGGCGTTCGCCCAGCACGCGCGGATCGCCGCGTGGAAGCGCTCGCCGTAGGCCCGGGCATCGCACAGGGTGGAGGCGGCCATCTGCCCGCGCAGCGAGCCCCGAAGGCCGCTCAGCGCTGCCCGATCCGCGGCCAGTGCGGCGCCCAGCCGCGCGAAATCCGCCGCATCCTTCGCCACCCACTCCGGATGACCCACGGCGTGAAGCAGGCTGGCCGAGACACGCGCCGCATGACGATCACCCAGCGTGGTGATCACGGGCACGCCCATCCAGAGCGCCTCGCAGGTGGTGGTGGTGCCGTTGTAGGGCACCGTGTCCAGTGCCACATGCACGTGGTGATAGGTGGCCAGATGCCCGTCTCGGCCCGCTGCATACGCCACCACATCCACGCGATCGCGTGGCACGCCACCCGCCTCGAGACGGGCAAGGATCGTCTCGTTCACGCCCGCATCGGCAAGCGCCCAGGCCTTCAGCAGCAGCCGCGAATTCGGCACGGCCCGCATGAGTCCGCCCCAGAGTTCCGCGGTCTGGCAGCTGATCTTGTTGGCGTTGTTGAAGGAACCGAAGGTGATCGGCGCGTCGCCTGCGGGCATGGCCGGCTCGGGTGCCTGCTGGGGTGGCGTGTAGCAGAGGAAGCAGGGGTCCAGTCGCAGCAGGCGTTCGGTGCAGAAGTGCTCGCTGCCGGGCGGATCGGTGATGGAATCGACCACGCGGTAGTCCATGGCGGGCAGCCCGGTGGTGTTGGGGTAGCCGATGGCGGTGATCATGACGGGAGCGGGCTTGCGGGCGAGCGCCGCCAGTCGACCGCCCGCGGAGTGACCCGAGAGCTCGATCAGCACATCCAGTTGCAGTTCTCCCAGGGCCCCCTCGAGCACCGCATCGGTCGCACCGGCCGCCTCGTGCCAGGCCTGGAAGAGCGATCGCATGCGTGACTGCACGGGATCCTTCGGTCGAACGCCGCCGGTGTGGATGGCCACCATGGTCCAGTCCTGCGGTTTCGTCTCGAGCAGCGACTGCACGAAGTATGCCACCGAGTGATCGCAGAGATCGGGCGAGAGCACGCCCACACGCAGCGGTCTTCGCGGATCAGGATGGGCGGGACGCTTGGCTGCCGAAGCAGGGAACCGCGAGCCGAACGCGCGGTGATGCTTCGCGAGCCCCTCGGAAGGACCATCCACGTAGTGGGATGTGAGCAGCAGGTTCGACCAGAGCAGGGGCTGCATCGGATCGAACCCGATCGCGCGTTCGCCCATGGCGATGGCCTCCTCCATCAGGCATGCCTGCTGCAGCGAGAAGGCCACGGCGCCGGCGGCCTCGGCCGATCCGGGTGCCAGCTCGAGCCCCTGGCGTGCCGCGGCCAGCGCGTCACTGGGGCGGCGAAGGAAGGCATAGCCCGTGCTCATGCAGGTCCATGCCGGAGCCAGACTCGGTTCCAGTTGCACGGCACGTTCCCACTGGGACACCGCCTCCGCGAAACGCCCCATCTCCTTCAGGATGATGGCGTGGTTGTGCCTGAGGATGGCGGCATGCGGTTCGGCCTGCACGGCGCGTTCGCTGGTCACGGCCGCGCCTGCGAGGTCGCCGGTCCGCATGAGCAGCATGGCCAGAAGGTCCAGTGCAGCGGGATCCCGCGGCTTGAACTTCAGGTGCGTGCGCACCGAGCTGATCGCCAGGGCTGTCTGGCCCGCCGCCAGCATCTGCATCACTCGGGGACCAAGCGCTTCAGCCATGGTGAGCTCCGCAGGCGCTTCGCCAGATCTCGCGGATCGCCGCGTGGAATCGCTCGCCGTAGGCCCGGGCATCGCACAGGGTGGAGGCGGCCATCTGCCCGCGCAGCGAGCCCCGAAGGCCGCCCAGCGCTGCCCGATCCGCGGCGAGTGCGGCGCCCAGCCGCGCGAAATCCGCCGCATCCTTCGCCACCCACTCCGGATGACCCACGGCGTGAAGCAGGCTGGCCGAGACGCGCGCCGCATGACGATCACCCAGCGTGGTGATCACGGGCACCCCCATCCAGAGCGCCTCGCAGGTGGTGGTGGTGCCGTTGTAGGGCACCGTGTCCAGGGCCACATGCACGCGGTGATAGGTGGCCAGATGCCCGTCTCGGCCCGCTGCATACGCCACCACATCCACGCGATCGCTTGGCACGCCGCCAGCCTCGAGACGGGCAAGGATCGTTTCGCGCACCGAGGCATCGCCCATTGACCGGGCCTTCAGCAGCAGCCGCGCATTCGGCACGGCCCGCATGAGTCCGCCCCAGAGTTCCGCGGTCTGGCGGCTGATCTTGTTGGCGTTGTTGAAGGAACCGAAGGTGATCGGCGCGTCGCCTGCGGGCATGGCCGGCTCGGGCGCCTGCTGGGGTGGCGTGTAGCAGAGGAAGCAGGGATCCAGTCGCAGCAGCCGCTCGGTGCAGAAGTGCTCGCTGCCGGGCGGATCCGTGATGGAATCCACCACGCGGAAGTCCATGGCGGGGAGTCCGGTGGTGTTGGGGTAGCCGATGGCGGTGATCATGACGGGAGCGGGCTTGCGGGCGAGCGCCGCCAGTCGACCGCCCGCGGAGTGACCCGAGAGCTCGATCAGCACGTCCAGGTGAGCGTCGCGGAGCTTCGCGTCGAGGACCTCGTCGGGAAGCGCATTCGCCTCGATCCACTCGGTCGCCAGCCGACGGAGCCGCTGCTGGGTCGGTTCCTGTGGCTGGGGTGCGGCGGTGTGCACGGCCACCACCGTGGTGTCCGCGGGCCGATGGGCCATGATGGCCTCGGCGAAGAAGGCCACCGAGTGATCGCAGAGATCGGCCGAGAGCACGCCGACCCTGAGCGGATGCTCCCGATCCTCGCTGCGGAGCGGCGGTGGTTCCGGGGAGGGGAAGGCCGAGCCGAATGCACGATGGGCCTGCGCGACGCGGGCGGGATCCGACGATCCGTAGTTGAGCATGAGCAGCAGGTTCGAGCGCAGCAGCTCGGCCGAGGGCGATCTTCGCACGGCGGGCTCGGCAACGGCCACGGCTTCGTCGATGCGGCACGCCTGCTGCAGCGCGAAGGCGAGATTGGCCGCGGCCTCGGGCAGATCGGGCTGCAGCGAAAGGCCACGTCGGCCCGCGGCAATCGCATCCTCCATGCGGTTCACGTGGGTGTAGGCCACTGCCAGGCACATCCAGCCGATGTCGAAGCCCGGGTCGATCTTGACGGCCTGCTCCCACTGCGCGGTCGCTTCCGCGAAGCGTCGCGCTGCGCTGAGCGAGTTGGCCAGGTTGTTGCGGATGCCGGTCTCGTTTGGAGCCAGGGCCACCGCACGCTGCAGTGCATCGATCGACTGCGGCATCTGACCCGCGTATCGAAGCAGCACGCCAAGCAGGTTGAGTCCGGCCGGATCCCGGGGCTTGAACTTCAGGTGCATGCGGACCGTGGCGAGGGCCTGATCCAGCTGGCCCGCCGCCTGCAGGGCCATGGCCCGCTGCCAGAGTCCCTCAGCCATGGGCTCCCGCGCGGCTCACCACGGCCACCTGGAAGATCCGGAACCACCGCACGCTGGCCCGCGGGGGGCGTTGTCTGGACTTGCGTGCCTCGAGCCAGCGGTGCACGAACCACAGGCCGAGCACCACCGCCAGCGTGACCGCGACTCCGATCATGATCTGGTGGAAGGTGTCCGTCACGCCCGCCTTCGCGGCCGCGTGGAACGCCAGCCATCCGATCATCATCTGCAGGGGGGCGGTCACCAGCACGCAGGTGCCCTCGACCAGCAGCAGCTTCCACCAGGCCATGTGAAGCAGTCCGCACATGGTGATCACCGGTGTCCGCGTGCCCGGAATGAAGCGGGCCGCCAGCAGCACCCACGCGCCGCGCTGGTCGATCTGCCACTTGATCTCGAGCAGCCGCCTCGGGTGGAAGAACCTCTTGAACCAGCGCGTGTGCATGATCCGCGTGCCGAATCGCCGACACACCCAGAACCAGCCCGCATCGCCGGCCACGATGCCCAGGTAGGCCGCCAGCGAGAATTCCGCGAACATGCCCCAGTCGTTAGCCGCCAGCCAGCCCGCCGGGATCAGGATCAGGTCCTCGCTCAGATGCAGGCCGATGCCGCTGATCACGAACGCCGCGAAGATGGCCACGGCTCCGTAGCGCTCCACACCCTCCTCGATCCACCGCGGCATCTGCATGGGCGGTGCGTCGCTCGCGGCGGCGTCGGGCATCGCCAGGGCCGCGGTGCAGATCGCGGCGGCCAGGCAGGCGGCCAGAAGCAGGCGCATGGGCGACATGGAGACGCGAGTATAGATGGGCCGCATGCTCGACAAATGAAACGGCCCGCTCCGGGGAGCGGGCCGAGGGTGTCAGGGGAAGCCAGCGTAGATCACTTCTTCGCGTCGGCCGGGATCCGCATCCCGTAGAAACTGCGCCACACGAAGAAGCAGGCGATCAGGCTGCAGCCGAGGCCGATCCACATCTTGGCGGGGTTGCCCTTCATGGCGATCGCGATCTCGACGGCCAGCAGGCCGAAGAGGGTGGTGAACTTGATGACCGGGTTCAGGGCCACCGAGCTGGTGTCCTTGAACGGGTCGCCCACGGTGTCGCCAACCACGGTGGCCGCGTGCAGATCGGTGCCCTTGGCACGCAGGTTCACCTCGACGATCTTCTTGGCGTTGTCCCAGGCGCCGCCGGCGTTGGCCATGAAGATGGCCTGATAGAGGCCGAAGAACGCCATGGCGACCAGGTAGCCGATGAAGAAGTAGGGGTCGAAGAAGGGCAGGCCCAGCGAGAAGAAGAAGACGACCATGAAGATGTTCGTCATGCCCTTCTGCGCGTAGACGGTGCAGATCTCGACCACCTTCTTCGCATCGTCGATGCTGGCCTCGGCCTTGTTCAGGTTGATGTTCTCCTTAATGAACACCACGGCGCGGTAGGCGCCGGTCACCACGGCCTGCGTGCTTGCGCCGGTGAACCAGTAGATCACCGCACCGCCGATGAGCAGGCCCAGCAGGATCTCCGGGGTCACGATCGAGAGCTTGCCGATCACGGTGGTTGCAGCCAGCTTCAGCGCGGCCGTGTCGGCGCCTTCGGGGGCGACCGACTTGATCAGGGCCAGGATGATGCCGAACACCATCGTGGTGGCGCCCACCACCGCGGTGCCGATGAGCACCGGCTTGGCGGTCGCCTTGAAGGTGTTGCCCGCGCCGTCACCCTTCTCCAGGGTGTGCTTGGCGCTCTCGAAGTCCGGCGTGAAACCGAAGTCGCGCTGGATCTCCTGCTTGATGCCGGGCTGCGCCTCGATGCGGCTGAGCTCGTACACGCTCTGGGCGTTGTCCGTGACCGGGCCGAAGCTGTCGACCGCGATCGTGACGGGACCCATGCCCAGGAAGCCGAAGGCGATGAGGCCGAAGGCGAAGATCGGGCCGGCGAAGCTGTAGGCCTCGGGCATGATCGCCACCACGTCCTTCTCGGTGCTGATCCACCAGCCCATCGCCATCAGGCCGGCGATGACCAGGCCCTTCCAGAAGGCGCTGAAGTTGCCGGCCACGAAGCCCGACAGGATGTTCAGGCTGGCTCCGCCCTGCTTGCTGGCGTTGACCACTTCCTCCACGTGGCCGCAGGTGGTGCTGGTGAACACCTTGGTGAACTCGGGGATCAGGGCGCCGGCGATGGTGCCGCAGCTGATGATCACGCTGAGCGCCCACCACAGGTTCTCCAGCTTCGTGCCGTTGTACTCGATGCCACCGAGCAGCCACTTGCTGGCCACGAAGGTGACCGCGATCGAGATGATCGAGGTGATCCAGACCAGCCAGGTGAGCGGGGCCTCCTCGTGGAAGTCCTTCGCTGTGGCGTACTTCACCTTGCTGATGGTCTCGTTGATGAAGTAGCTGGCCAGCGAGGTGATGATCATGAGGGCACGCATGGCGAACAGCCACACGATGAGCTTGCCGCACATCTCGCCGGCGTTGCCCATGTTGCCCAGTGAATAGGCCAGGAACGCGATCAGGGCCACGCCGGTCACGCCATAGGTCTCGAAGCCGTCGGCGGTGGGGCCCACGGAATCGCCCGCGTTGTCGCCGGTGCAGTCGGCGATCACGCCGGGGTTCTTCGGATCGTCCTCGGGCAGCTTGAAGACGATCTTCATCAGGTCGGCGCCGATGTCGGCGATCTTGGTGAAGATGCCGCCGCAGATGCGGAGGGCCGAGGCGCCCAGCGACTCGCCGATGGCGAAGCCGATGAACGAGGGGCCGACCAGCTCGGCGGGCAGGAAGCACAGGATGCAGATCATGAAGAACAGCTCGACGCTCACCAGCAGCATGCCGATCGACATGCCGCTCTTGAGCGGAATGCCGAGCACGGGGAGCGGGTAGCCCTTCAGGCTGGCGAATGCCGCACGGCTGTTGGCCTGCGTGTTGATGCGGATGCCGAACCAGGCCACGCCGTAGCTGCCCAGGATGCCCAGCACGGAGCTGAGCAGGATCACGGAGACGTCGCGGAAGCTCTTGTGCTCCAGGTAGCCGAAGTAGAAGATGATCGCGCCGGCGATCAGGATCCACAGCAGCGACAGGTACTTGCCCTGCTGGATCACGTAGCTCTTGCAGGTCTCCCAGATGATGTTGGAGACCGAGAGCATGGACTTGTGGGCCGGGAGGGCCACGGTCTGCTTGTACTGCACCAGGCCGAACAGGGCGCCCAGCACGGCGACCACCAGGCCGCCCATCATGAGGGCCTTGCCGGTCAGGCCGCCCGCGAACGTCACTTCGTTCACGTTGGGCAGCTTCAGGTCGGCTTCGCCGGCAAGCGCCGGGGCGGCCAGCAGTGCGGGAAGGGTGATGGCGGTGAGAGCCGTCAGGCTGCTCTGGAAACGGGTCTTCATTGGATCGGGATCCCTCTGTTGTGTCCGGGAACTGGCGTTCCCGTGAAGGGGAAGAAGGTAGCCGAAGGGCCCGATTCCGGCAACGGGTGCGGTAGGGTGCCACCATGCTGGCCAACCGCCTGCGGAAGCGATTCGCCCAGTTGCGCAAATGGGCCCAGCGGGGTGGCATCGAGGCCTTCCGTGTGTATGAGCGCGACATTCCAGAGTTTCCGCTCACCGTGGACTGGTACGCCGGCGACGTGGTCGCCTGGCTGCATCCGCGCACGCGGGATGACACGCCCGAACTGCAGGCGGCCCACAGGGCCCGCTGCGTGGCGGAGATCCGCGAGGGCCTGGAAGTGGAGAAGGGCCGGCTCTTCCTGAAGACCCGGCGGCGTCAGAGGCATCGGCGCGAGGGTGGCGAGGCCGGTGATGATGAGGGCCAGTACGAGCGCACCGGCGAGGCCAATGCCGTGCGAGTGGTGGGCGAGCAGGGCCTGCGGTTCGAGGTGAACCTGAGCGACTACCTCGACACGGGGCTCTTCCTCGACCACCGCATCACGCGCGACATGGTGCGGCAGCGCGCCACGGGCAAGCGGGTGCTCAACCTCTTCGCCTACACCGGCAGCTTCACCTGCTACGCGATCGCCGGCAACGCGGTGGCCACCACCACGGTCGATCTTTCGAACACCTACCAGGCGTGGACCGAGCGCAACATGCGCCTCAACGGTTTCGAGCCCTCGCGCGACCACCGGCTCATCCAGGCCGACTGCGTGGCGTGGCTGGCCGCCGGTCCGCGCAAGCGCGAGCGCTATGACCTGGTCGTGCTCGATCCGCCCACCTTCAGCAACAGCAAGCGCATGCGCGAGGACAGCTTCAGCGTGGACCGCGACTGGCCCCGGCTGCTGCAGACGCTGGTGCCGTGGCTTTCCGAGGATGCCGTGGTGTGGTTCAGCACCAACTCGCGGGGACTGCAGTTCGACGCGGCCCGGCTACCAGAGGGATTCGCGGCCCGTGACATGACCGCTCGCACCTGCAGCCCCGACTTCGCCGAGGGCGATGGCCACCGCGCCTGGCTGCTGGCCAGGCAGGCCACGTTCGATGCGTGGCGCGCCTCGCGTGGGCGGGTGGCGCCGCCGGGCGGGACGGCCTGAGCCTCACTCGCCCAGGTGCATCAGGAACTCCGGGTTGTCCGGCAGCGTGGCGAAAGGCTTGTCGTCGGGCTTGCCGTCCTTCAGGCGGAATCGCAGGATCTGCTTGCCCTCCCGGCTTCCCACGTAGAGCCAGTCGCCCTTCACCACCACGGCCGACGGAGCCTTCAGCCCGCCGTCGCCCTTCTTCACCAGCGTGCTCACCGAGCCGGAGGTGAGGTCGACCTGGAAGACGCTGTTGCACCCGTTGTCGGTGATGAACATGGAGCGGCCGTCCTGGGTGAAGGCGAGCTGGATCGGGTGCTTCAGGCCGTGGCTCGCGTCGGCCACGATCCGCGTGCGGCGACCGGTCGCTGTGTCGTGGGTGCTCACCCGCGAGCCGGTCCGGTCGCAGACGTACAGCAGGCCATCGGGTCCGAAGGAGATGCCGCGCACCTCGCCGATGCCCTCGGGGCTGCTCCGGGCGTTGGGCACGATCACGCCCGGGGCCAGGTCGGCCAGGTGATTCATGGCCGGAGGGGGCGAGAGGGGTGTGCCCGCGTTCGGCTGGCTCACGCCCACGTAGCGGGTGACGGTGTTCGTGTCCTGGTTGCTCACGTACACCTGACCATCGGGGCCGATGGCCATCTGGTAGGCGTGCACCATGGCGGGATTGCCGGGTCCCTGCACGCAGAAGTTCTCCACGAACGGGTAGAGGCCATCCGCACCCTTCGGGCCAAATCGGAGGATCCGCGTGTCCTTCGAGAAGGCATTCATGGCCAGGAAGCCGCCGCCGGGCAGTGGCGTCAGGCCCCGCAGGTCGTGCGGGGCCAGGCCGGCGCCCGCCTCGGGCACGGTGCCGTTCACGGGGCCCTTGAGTTCGCCCTCGCCCGTGAGTCCCCAGATGCCCTGGGGCTTGCCGTCCTCGCCGTGCATGGTGAGCAGCCACTGCACGTCGCCCGGCTTGGCCGAGTGGTCATGCACGCGCTTGGCCGACTTGTCCTGCTTGGGGTCCCTTTCGCCATCCTTGCCATCGTCGGACCTTTCCTTGCGCTTTCTCTCGCCGCCACCGTCCTGTGGGGCGACCGGGGCCGGTTCGGCGGCCGCGGTCGCGTCCTTCAGGTCGTGGTGCGACCGACGGGGAGGCTTCGTGTCGCCACAGGCCAGCAGCAGCGAGGCGAATGCGACCATCAGCGGAAGGCGAAGCGGATGCATGGGGGTCCTCGGCAGGGTCATGGGCGGTGGCGTGAGTGGAAGATAGCCTTGCGGGCATGAGGCTCCGTCATCTTGCCCTGGCCTGCGCACTTCTCCTGACGCCTGCGGCTCTGGCGTTGACCGGCGAGAAGGCCTCGCTGCTGCCTGCCCTGTCGCAGCGAGCGTCCCCGACCAAGGGCGGCTCGTTTGACCGGCTCATCGCCAGTTTCGAGCAGTTCAGCCACGTGTGGTTCATCACGCGCCTGGCCGCGGGGCTGGTGCTCAGCGTGGCGCTGGCGGCCTTCATCGCCGCGCACCCGCGTCGAAGCACCCGACTGGACCCGCTGAGCGACCTGGAGGAGCGCAAGACGCTGATCCTGATGGGCATGGTCGGCGCGGTGGTGGCCGAGCTGGTCAGCGTGGACAGCGCCATGGCGCTGGTGGTCTTCGGCATCGGCGGCCTGATCCGCTTCCGGACCGTGCTGCGCAACCCGAAGATCACGGGCAAGGCGATCCTGGTGGTGCTCATCGGCCTTGCCTGCGGCCTGGGCGAGTTCGCCACGGCCATCTTCGTCACGCTGTTCGCATGGATGCTGGTGCACTGGCTCGAGAGCCACATGAGCGCGCGCCTGAAGGTGCGCGTGGGGGACC
This sequence comes from Phycisphaerales bacterium, assembly GCA_044369805.1. Lineage (GTDB taxonomy): Bacteria > Planctomycetota > Phycisphaerae > Phycisphaerales > SM1A02 > SYAC01. The sequence goes on along the minus strand of JBILWQ010000016.1, from coordinate 3,821 downwards.
GGGCCATGCTGCCCGACGCGTACAAGGTGATGCTGGACACGCTGTCCCGCGCGCGGTGCCGCGTGAAGAACAGCATGATCGTGGATGGCAAGAAGCAGATCGTCGCCATCGTGCACTTTCCCGCAGGGCTTGATCCCAAGGCGATCGAGGCGGACCTGCATGCCGCGCTGCCCCGGGGCGGCGAAGGCTGCGAGGTGGAGATGGAGGTCGAGTGACCTCGTCGGACGCTTGCCGAGGGCCCGGGCGGTGATTGCTTCGGCCGTGCGCGGCCTGGGGGTGGAGATCCGCGATGCGTCGGTGCGACTGGGTGGCACGGCCGCGCTTGGCCAGGCCACGCTCGGCGTGATGCCCGGCGAGTTCGTGGCCATCGTGGGCGACTCCGGCGGCGGAAAGACCACGCTGCTGCGGGCGATCGGCGGGCTGCTGCCGCTCGCCGGCGGCACCATCGGCTTCCGCGACGCGCGGGGAGTGCCGGTGGCCCCGGGTCCCAAGGACATCGGCTTCTGCTTCCAGGAAGGGCGGTTGCTGCCGTGGCGCAGCGTGATGGCCAACGTGGCGTTGCCGCTCGAACTGGAGGGCGTCTCCCGCGAGGCGCGGATGGAGGCTGCCGCGGACATGCTGCGTCGCATGCGGCTGCAGGGTGTGGAGCGGCGCATGCCGGCGCAGCTCTCGGGCGGCATGCGCATGCGCGTGGCCATGGCCCGCGCGCTGGTCACGCGACCGCGCCTGCTGCTTCTGGACGAGCCGTTCGGTGCCCTCGATGAGGTCACCCGCACCGCGCTGGACGAGGAACTGCTCTCGCAGGTTCGGCACTCGGGGGCCACCGCCGTTCTGGTGACGCACTCGATCCAGGAGGCCGTGCTGCTGGCCGACCGCGTGTTCACGCTGCGGGGTCGGCCCGGCGTGGGCCAACCGCCGATCACGGTGGACTTGCCCACACGCGACGAGTCGGCGCGCGTGAGCGTGCGGTTCGCCGAGTTCTGTGCGCAGGTGCAGCGATCGCTGCGGGGGGAAGTGGCGTGAGCCGTGCGCTTCGCGTCGCCCTGCCACCTCTCATGGCCGCCCTCGCGGTGGCGGCCCTGTGGGAAGTCGCCGTGCGTGCGCTTGCGGTGCCCGCATACCTGCTGCCGGCGCCCTCGGCGATCATGCGGGCCGCGTGGGATGACCGGGTCCGACTCCTTGCGGGCACCCTGCAGACGGCCATGGCCTCGGCGGGTGGACTCGCCATCGCCGTGGCGGGGGGCGTGGTGCTGGGAAGCGTGCTCGGCGCCAGCCGCCGCCTGCAGCAGGCCTTCTACCCGCTGGCGCTGCTCTTCCAGATGGTGCCGCTGGTGGCCATCGCGCCACTGCTGGTGATCTGGCTGGGGTACGGGCTCCGCAGCACCATGGCCGCGGCCGCCATCGTGGCGGTGTTTCCCGTGCTGGCCAGCACGCTGGATGGCATGCGGAGCACCGACCCGGGGCTCCGCGAGATCTTCGGCATCCATCGTGCCGGTCGGCTCGCCACGTGGTGGAAACTGGAACTGCCCTCGAGTGTCCCGGCCATCGTGACCGGTGCTCGCGTGGCAGCGGGATTGGCCGTGATCGGCGCCGTGGTGGGCGAGTTCGTCTCGGGCGCGGCGGGTGAGGTTTCGCCGCTGGGCCTGGTGGTCACCGCCAGCATGCGCCAGGCGCGCACGGACCTCGTCTTCGCGGCGGTGGGTCTCTCGGCCTGCGTGGGTTTTGGGCTCTTCGGTATCGTCGGAGGCCTCGGATGGCTGCTGCTGCGCAGGTGGCATGCCAGCGCCGTGCAGGAGGACCGTTCATGAACCCCCGATCGCTGCTCTGTGGACTTGTCGCGCTCATGCTGGCCGCATGCGGCGATGGTGCGACCCGGTCCGCCGGTCGCACGCGGATCTCCGTGCAGTTGAACTGGGTACCTGAGCCTGAGTTCGGTGGCCTCTACGCCGCCGAGCAGGATGGCCTCTTCCGCGACGCCGGCCTGGACGTGGAGATCATCCGGAGCACCGGTGGCACTGCCGTGCCGCAGCTGGTCGCCCAGGGCGTGTGCGACGTGGGCGTGGTGAGCGGTGACCAGATCCTCACCTTGCGCGAGCAGGGGGGTGACCTGGTGGCGGTGTTCAACGTGTTCGATGGCTCGCCCTACGGGTTCATGGTGCACGCGGCCGGTGCGCCCGCCACGCTCGAGGCCATGTGGAAGGGCACCGGAAAGGTGGCCTGCGAGTCGGGGCTGCCGGTGATCCGGTTCATCGAGGCCACCTATGGGCCAAGCGCGCGGCAGGTGGTCCCGTGGGGTGGCAACCTGGCCGCATTCCAGGGTGATCTGGCCATGGCCGCCCAATGCTTCATCACCGCCGAGCCGGTGCAGATGGACCTGGCCAAGGTGCCGGTCAAGGTGCTGTCTCTGGCCGAGGCGGGCTATGACCCCTACACGGTGGTCATGGCGGTGAAGCCGGGCCGAATGTCCGCGGACACGCTCCGCAGGTTCGTGGCCGTGAATCAGGAGGGCTGGAAGCGCTACATGGCCGACCCGGCGAAGTACAACCCGGGCATCGCCGCGCTCAACCCCGCCATGAGCCTCGAAGCCATGAACCTGGCCGCCGAGCGCATGAAGCCGCTGCTGCTCACGCCGTGGACGCGGCAGCACGGCATCGGCAGCATGGATCCCGCCCGGTGGAAGGCCATGTCGGACACGCTGCAGCGACTGGGCGTGCTGAAGCGGGCGCACGAGCCGGCCGACGTCATGGCCTGGCCGGGACCGGACGCATCCTGAAGCGATGGAAGGCTCGCGTCGTGAACGGGTGCTCTTCTCGCTGCAACTGGCGGTGGGTGGCGCCATGGGGACGCTGGCCCGCCATCTGGTCACCCAGCACATGCCGCCGCCATCATCCGTGGACCCTCGCTATCCGTTCGCGACCATGCTGATCAACCTGGCTGGGTCGGCCATCCTGGGCTTCATCGTGGCCAACGCCGAGGCCCGCGGCCGCGGCAAGGGCTGGGTGTGGCCGATGCTCGGCGTCGGTTTCTGCGGCGGATTCACCACCTTCTCCGCCGTGGTCCACGAGTGGGTGCTGCTCATGCGCGACAGGCAGGTGGGACTTGCCTCCATCTACCTCACGGTCAGTTTCGTGGGCGGCGCCCTGGTGGCGCTGCTCGCCGGCGCGCTGGCCGTGCATCTGGCCCGGCGCGGCCCGGGAAGGCGGCGCGCCTGATGCTGGTGCTCGTGTCCATCGCGGTGCTCGGCGGACTGGGCACGCTGATCCGCTTCCATTTCGGCGGCTACGTGCACCTGACCATCAACCGCATCTTCCTGGAGCAGTCCCGATTCCCCTGGGGCACGCTGGCCGTGAACGTGGTCGGCAGCCTGCTGCTGGGCTTGCTGGCCGGTTGGGCGGAATCGGGCAGGCTGGACCCGCAGACCGCCACGGTGCTCGGGGCCGGGCTCTGCGGTTCGCTGACCACGCTCTCGGCCGTCACGGTGGATCTGGCGGAGTGCCTGCATGACCGCAAGTGGATGAAGCTCGCCATTCGTCTGGCCGCCAACGTGGTGCCTGGACTGGCCGCGGTGTGGCTGGGCCTCTGGCTCTCGGAGTGACTACGGACAGTCACCGAACAGGAGGAGCAGGGATCCGAGATCGCCGGCGTCCACGGAGCCGCTGCCGTCCAGGTCGCCCGGTCCGCCGCTCGCACCGAACAGGATGAGCAGCGATCCGATGTCACCGGCATCAACGCCGCCGCTGCCGTCCAGATCACCGGGGCATGCGGCGGGCAGCAGCTGCGCCCGGGCCGAGGTCATCAGGCCGTCGAAGGTGGCCGCATCG
>JBILWQ010000200.1:0-4275 GCA_044369805.1 Phycisphaerales bacterium | reverse complement strand
CGGCTTTCACGCGTTCCACGTGGTGGTGGGCCTTCTGGCGCTGGGCACGGTCCTGGTGCTGGGGGTGCTCGGTCGGCTGCAGCCGAGGCGTGACCTGATCCGGTTCGAGCTGGTGAGCTGGTACTGGCACTTCGTGGACGTGGTCTGGATCTTCGTGTTCACCACCGTGTACATCGTGGGCATGCGGTCATGAGCGATCCGCGCGACGAGCCATGGTCGGTGCCCTACCTGCGAGGCGTGCCCGAGCCGACGGCCGGGCCCCTCTGGGCCGGTTTCGGCGTGACCCTGCTGTTTGCCACCCTGGTCACGCACTGGATCGTGGGGCTGGTGGGGCTGGTGTGCGCGGCGGCCGGTTTCGTGGCGTGGGCCCGGGCCTGCTTCCCCGACGAGCGGCTGGAGCCACTTGCGCCCGGCGCGGATCAGCCGCTGCCGCCGCCCGTGCTTCATGCCGCGGAACGCCACACGCGGATCATGCTGCCCGCCACCATGCACCCGTACCGAGCGGGGCTTCGAGGCGGACTGGTGGGTGGCGGGGCCATGGCGGTCGTGGCGTCGGCGTGGGGTCTGCTCAAGCACGGCAGCGCGTGGCTGCCGATCAACCTGCTGGCGGGGGTGTTCACCCCGGCGGTGGGCGAGCGGTCGCTCGAGGCCCTGCAGGGCTTCGATGCCGTGCTGTTCGCCATCGCCTGCGGCATCCACCTGGTCACCTGTCTCTTCGTGGGCCTGCTCTACACCGTGACCCTGCCCATGATGCCCAGCCGTCCGCTGCTGATGGGCGGGGTGCTCGGGCCCCTGCTCTGGACCGGGCTGCTCTACGCGTCCATCGGCATCGTGAATCCAGCCCTTGAGCGGTTCATCTCGTGGCCCTGGTTCTTCGCCAGCCAGGTGGCATTCGGTCTGGCCTGCGGATTTGTGGTTTCGCGCGCTCGGCGGATCGACACCATGACAGGCATGCCGCTCGAGGAGCGCATGGGCGTGGAGCGGGGAGGTTCCCGATGAGGCACGTGATCGCGTTGATCCTTGGCGTGACGCTCGCCGGATGCGACCGGATTCCGCTGGAGCAGCCGGCCGCCACGGACGCGGTCGTCTCGTGGGACGGCCTCTACCTGACCCACTGCGCGGGCTGCCACGGTGCCGAGGGCATGCGAGGGGCGGCCCGACCCATGGCGGATCCCGACTATCTGGCCACCGTGTCGCGGGAGCAGCTGCTGCGGGTCATCACCCGCGGCCAGGGCAGGCTCATGCCGGCCATGGGCACCGCGGCCGGTGGCGTGCTTGCCGATGCCGAGATCGAACGACTGGTCGACGGCATGCGGGAGGTGTGGGGCAAGGGCGGCGTTCCATCGGTCACCCCCTGGGCCGATGCGCCTGGCGCAGCGCAGGCGGGAGGGTCCGTCTACGCGTCGTTCTGCCAGGCCTGCCATGGTCAGCCCGACGGCAGGTCCGCCGGCATGCGCGGCAGCGTGACCGACGCGAACTACCTGCGTCTGGTCAGTGATCAGGCGCTTCGGTCCGCCGTGCTATTCGGCCGCCGCGATCTGGGCGGCACCTGTCAGGGTCCCTATGACGGTCATCCTCGCGATCGGCGGTTGAGTGCCCAGGAAGTGGCCGACGTGGTCGCTTTCCTCGCCTCGCGGCGACCGGCGAATGGAAGGAGCACACCATGAACGAGGGCTGTCAGGGTTGTGGCTGCGGTGGCGCTGGCGGAAGCCCAACCGGCGGCGAGACCCGCCGCGGCGCGCTCTTCAAGCTGGGCGTGGGCCTCATGGCCGTGGGTGGTGCGGTGGCCACCGTGCCGATCTTCGGTGCGCTGGTGGCGCCAGGCTTCCGCCGCTACGGCAACAGCTGGCTCGACATCGGCGGGGTGGCGGACTATCCGGAGGGTGAGACCCGTCTGGCGAAGTTCTCGATTCCCGGTGCCAGTCCCAACGATGGCGAGACCGCCACGGCCGCCGCCTGGGTGCGGAGCATGGATGGGGGCAAGTTCCAGGTCTTCGCCGTGAACTGCGCCCACCTGGGGTGCCCGGTGAAGTGGTTCCAGCAGAGCCGCCTGTTCATGTGTCCCTGCCACGGCGGCGTCTACTACGAGGATGGCAGCCGCGCCAGCGGTCCGCCGCCGCGCGGCCTCTTCGAGTACGAGTGGAAGGTGGAGAACGGACGCCTGCTCATCGATGCGGGCCGCCTGCCCGGACTGCAGGAGACGGCCTGATGCTGCGGCGGCTCAGGGCCATCATCGGCTGGACCGAGGACCGCTCCGGCGTGATCGGCGTGGTCACGCCCATCCTCACGCACCGCGTGCCCCGCAACGCGAAGTGGTGGTACGTGTTCGGCAGCGCCACGCTGATGTTCTTCTCCATCCAGCTGGTGAGCGGCACCCTGCTGGCCACGCTGTACGCGCCCAGTGCCGCGGAGGCGTACCAGAGCCTGGTCTACATCGACACGCAGGTGCCCATGGGCTGGATGCTGCGGGCCATTCACGGCTGGAGCAGCAGTGCCATGGTCATCATGGTGGTGGTGCACATGCTTCAGGTGTTCCTGCATGGCGCATTCAAGTTCCCGCGTGAACTGACCTGGATGGTGGGCGTGCTGCTGCTGTTCTGCACCCTGGCGCTCGCCTTCACCGGCCAGATCATGCGATGGGATCAGGATGCCTACTGGGGACTGGGCATCGGCGCCAGCATCGTGGACCGGGTTCCGGTGATCGGCAATCAGCTCCGCAACATCATGCTGGGCGGGCCGTACATCGGGGGCGCCACGCTCAGCAGGTTCTTCGCGCTGCACGTCTTCGTGCTGCCCGGGCTGACGATCGCGCTGGTCGGGCTGCACCTGTGGCTGATCCTCAGGAACGGCGTCAGCGAGATGCCCAAGGTGGGGGAGCCTGTGGTTCCGGCCACCTACCGAAGGGATTACGAGGCCCGGACGGAGCGGACGGGCGTGCCGTTCTTCCCGGATGCCGCACAGCGCGACATGGTCTTCTGCGGCCTGGCTCTGATCGTGGTGGTCGGGCTGGCCGCCTTCTACGGGCCCTTCGGACCCAACGGCAACCCGGACCCCACGGTCATCGACGCCAATCCACGTCCGGACGGCGCGTTCCTGTGGATCTTCGCGGCGCTCGCATTGCTGCCGGCCCAGGTGGAGACCTTCCTGCTGCTTGCGGCTCCTCCGGTGATCGTGCTGCTCATGCTGGCGGTCCCGCTGATCAGTCCCGGTGGTGAGCGCGCGCCAACGCGTCGCCCCGTGTCGGTGCTGGCCACGCTGCTGGTGTGCACGGCCCTGGCGGCGCTGACTTGGCTGGGCGTGACCAGCCCGTGGAGCCCCGTCATGGACGCGTGGACCTCGGTGCCCACGCCGGTCCGGCTGGTCGAGCGGCTGACGCCACTGCAGATGCAGGGCGCCTTGGTCATGCAGAACCAGCAGTGCCGGAACTGCCACGCGATCGATGGCACGGGCGGCATGCGCGGACCGGATCTGGGCGACGTGGGAAGCCGCCTGAGCTGGGACCAGCTGGTTCGGCAGGTTCAGCAGGGCGGGGGCAACATGCCGGCTTACGGCAAGACGCTCTCGGCCGCGGAGACGGTGGCGGTGGTCGCGTTCCTGCAGGCCTGCCGCACCGATGGCCAGCCGCCGGCTTTCATCCCGGGCGCCCTGGAGCGGTCCGCATCCGGTGATCTTGCGCCGGTCGCCGCGCCCGTTGCGGCGCCGCCTGTCGCGCCGTGACGGCGATCCCGCTGGGGGCATGGTCCCTGGGTGTCTCGGTGGTGCCCATGGTGGCGCTTCTGGCCCTCTACCTGTCGGGTTGGCGAAGGCTCCATCGCCGCGATCCGATGCGTTGGTCCGTGGCCCGAGCCGGCTTCTTCCTGGCGGGCATGTGCGCACTGGCCGTGGCTCTGTGGTCGCCGCTGGAGGAGCGAGGCCAGATGCTCCTCTCGTGGCACATGACCCAGCACATGCTGCTGTCCATGGTGGCGCCACCGCTGCTGCTGATGGGTTGGCCCTTCATGCCCCTGATGCATGGCCTGCCTCGCTGGATCGCGGTGGGCCTGCTTGGTCCGCTGCTGGCATGGTCGGGCCTGCGTGGGCTGCTGGCCAGGCTCGTGCATCCCAAGGTCTCGTGGCCGGTTTCCGTGGCGGTGACATGGGCGTGGCACCTGCCTCCCGCCTATGAGTGGGCCCTCTCGGGGCCTGTGCCCCACGGCATCGAGCATGCGTGCTTCATGTGGAGCGGCATCCTGTTCTGGTGGCCCGTCGTCGAGCCGTGGCCGTGGCGCGGGCCGT
>JBILWQ010000015.1:0-15736 GCA_044369805.1 Phycisphaerales bacterium | reverse complement strand
GCCTCGGGGCTGCGTGGGTCCCAGCGGCAGCCGCGCCACGGCCCGCATGTGATTCTCGAACTGGCTGGTCTGCGCGCCCTCGATGGTGCCGTGGCCGCTGTTATGCACCCGAGGCGCCATCTCGTTGGCGATGAGCCGGTTCCCCACCAGGAAGAACTCCACGCAGAGGACGCCCTCGTGACCCAGACGCCGGAGCGCCTCGCGCACGCCGTCCTGAGCTTGCTGGAGCACGGCCTGCTCGATGCCGCTGGCCGGCGAGATGGAGCGATCCAGGATTCCCTCCCGATGGTCGTTGCGACAGGCGGACCAGAACTGGATCGCCTCCGCCCCGCCGCTCTCCACGCCGCGGACCGCGATCAGGCTGATCTCGGCATCGAAGGGCACGAATGCCTCGAGGATGCAGGGAACGCCTCCGAGCAGCTCGAACGCGGCGGCAAGATCGCGCGCATCCTCGACCCGCGCCTGTCCCTTGCCGTCGTAGCCCATGCGACGTGTCTTGAGCATGGCAGGCAGGGGCACGGCCTGAAGGGCCATCGGGAAGTCCCGCGGCGCATCCACCGGCGCGAAGGCCTGCACCTGCAGGCCGCAGGCGCGGAAGAACTGCTTCTCCTGGATGCGGTCCTGCCCGATGCGAAGCGACGCCGGACCGGGGCGCACGGGCACCTTTCGCTGCAGGTGCTCGATGGCGGAAACCGGCACGTTCTCCCACTCGTAGGTGACCGCGTCCAGCGACTGGGCGAAGCGATCCAGCGTGGCCGCATCGCGCAGGTCGCCCGTCATCAGCTCCCCCAGACCCTCCACGCACGTCTCGCCCGGCGGGGCCAGGAAGCGGAAGGACATGCCCAGACCCGCTCCGGCCTGCGCCAGCATCTGGCCCAGTTGTCCGGCGCCGAGGATGCCCACCCTCATGCGCGGGCCCTGGAAGGATCCGGGTGATCGAGCACCGCCTGTCGGCGCGATGCGCGGTCCGCCGCGAGGGCCGCGGCGATCGGCGGATGATCGTGGGAGAGGATCGCCGCGGCCAGCAGGGCGGCGTTCTCCGCCCCGGCACGTCCCACCGCCAGCGTGCCCACTGGAACACCCGCGGGCATCTGGAGAATGCTGAGCACGGAGTCCACGCCCTGCATGGCGGTGCTCATGACCGGCACGCCGAGCACCGGCAGCAGCGTCTTGCTGGCGCACATGCCGGGCAGATGCGCCGCCCCACCCGCACCGGCAATGATCACGCGAAGACCCCGCTGCTGGGCCGAGCCGGCGTACTCGAAGAGCAGGTCAGGTGTGCGATGCGCGCTCACCACTCGCGTCTCATGCGGCACACCCAGCCGCTGCAGCGCGGCAGCCGCGTGCTGCATGGTGTCCCAGTCGCTCTGGCTTCCCATGATCACGCCGACCAGCGGCGCGGCGTCCTTTGCCTCGGCCATGGGGCCATGCTAGGGGCTCGGCCCCGGGCCATGGACCTCGCGAAACCGGCCCCTGGAGCGGGTTCCATGCGCGATCAATCGCCCAGACCGTGACGTTTCAGATGCTCACGCATGTCCAGGGCGAACCGGCCCCGTGCGATCGACGCGGCACTTCCGTGCGTGGCTCCGGGCAGGATCTCCATGAAGCCCGAAGGCTTGCCGGTCGCTGCCTCGGCCTGCGTGGCCACCCGCAGCGCCTCCACCTTCGCCTTCAGTCGCTGCACCGCACGCTCCAGGTAGAACTCGTCGCGATCACCCACGAGCAGGCGCACCTTGTCACGCAGCACGGGCCAGAGCCGGCTCCATCGCCGCTCCACCAGACGAGCGATGTCGTAGGCGGACCACGACTCCTCCACCAGTCGATGATCGATGGCGCCGCTCGCCGGATCGGCCAGCCGCGCGGGCATGCCCGTGGCGGGATCAGGCGTGCCGAACATGGCCTGCCACGCGTCCCACTGCTGCCCACTGCCGCCCGCCGGATCAATGGCGCGCTCCACGCCCATCTCCTCCTGCACCGACATGAGCACCTTCTCGAGCGGACCGACGGGCCGGCGGAAACTGGGCCGTGGCTGGCTCTCGGCATCCTGGAAGAGGTTTGGATCGCGATAGAGGTCGTTGTGCTGGAACGCGGAGAAGTCCACGGGATCGGGCGCACTGGACCAGCAGCCTCCGAAGAAGTCCGGGTTGGTGAGTTGGAGCCAGAGCGAACTCCATCCGCCGCTGCTGTGACCCGTGAGCAATCTCCCCTCGGGACGCCGAACCAGACGGAAGCGGTCCTCGAGCATCGGGACCAGTTCCTGCACCAGGGCAGCGCCCCGCGGCCCATTCATGACGCTGTCGGCGAAGCCGTGGTGCCCGAAGGGACCCGAGGGATCCAGCACCACGTGGACCGCCTGCGGCAGTGACTGCACGGCCCCGGGCAGCGAGAGCAATCGCTGCAGCTCCGCCGCGAAACCCAGCGTGCCGCCGAAGCCGGGGATCACGTAGACCGTGGGCCACATGCGGCGCGGGTGGTCCACGTCGTGGTATCCCGGTGGAAGCACCACGGCAGCCCGATGGTGGGTGGCTCGCCCGAGCGCACGCGTGAGCATGGGGCTGGGCTCATCGATGATCAGGAGGTCCCGCGAAACGGGTGGATCACTGGACGCCACGGCCGATTGGAGGTCGAGTTCGATCACCTGGTCGGCATCCGGATCGAACTCGACCCGGAGCACCTGACTGATCAGGTTTCCAGGAGCGAGCAGGCTGCCATCCTGCCTGTTCCGCTTGAAGACCGCCTGCACATCGAAGGGTCCCGAGAAGCCATCGAGCGGTCCTGGCCACGCCTGGGCATTCACACCCAGGCGCACCGAACCACCTGGTCCCAGGCCCGCGACGGGAACGCTGAGCACCGGTTGCGGATCGGAGAAGAAGGGTGCCTGGCAGGGGTCGCCGGGTTCCCGGCATCGCGTGCTCTTGAGCAGCAGCACCATGCGACCGGCCGCGGGTCCCGCTGGAAGCGAGGCGTCCGCCTTCGAGGGCCAACGCACCGTGACGGTGTCCTCCGCGCCAGCGGCCCGGACGCACATGAGCAGGACCAGGAGCGGCAGCCGAATCCGCATGGCGACGATGCTACGAGACCGCATGCCGAGCCCCACGCGCAGGGCCGGTCGCGTCCAACGGATCGCCGGGCCAGCACCTAGAATCGGCACCCTCATGCGGCTGCGCATCATCCTGCTTCCTCTGCTTGCAGTCGTCGCCTGCCTGCTGACCGCCTGCGAGGGTGGCTCGCCGCTGGAGCGGCATGTCGATCGCTTCCTGCGTGAGTCGGGCCATGGATTGCTGGGGCCGGTGGGCGAGGTTCAGAACCTGAACTTCCCCGACCAGGCCGGCATCGTGCACGTGGTGGTCCGGAACGTGCAGGGTGACGTCCGCGTGCGCGGCGAGCGACGGGATGCTTCCGGCCCCACCACGGTCCGGCTTCGACCCCGCGCGGTGGTGGAAACCAACTTCGCGGCACGCCGCGAGCTGGACGAGATGCCCTGGACGGCCGAGATGAAGGATGGCCCGGGCGGCAGCCGGCTGCTGGAGGTGACCATCGGCACGCAGGATCCAAGGGCCTGGTTCGTGCGCTGCGACATCGAGATCGACACGCCGCGCCTGGGCCGGGTCGACGTGGTGACCGACCATGGCCGGGTGCTGATCGTGGACAACCGCGGCGGCGTGCAGGTGCGCACGACCATGGGTGACGTGCGAATGCTGACACCCTGGCCCATCACCGAGCCCTGCCGCATCGAAGCCAAGGATGGCGATGTGGAGTGGATCGTGCGGGGCGAATCCAGCGGCGCTTTCGACTGCGAGTGCATCGGTGGCGAGGTGAACGTGTTCGCCCGCTATGGCCGCTGGGTGGCCACCGATCCACGCAACGACCACAACTCCCTGGTGTCCCGCCTGAACGGCGGCGAGAACCCGATCGTGATTCGCGTGCTCGAGGGCAGCGTGTACATCGTGATCGTGGAGGATCCGCACGACACCGGCACCTTCATCCGGCCCACCTGAGCGCGGCCCATGAAGGAGGTGCAGGACCACTGGTTCCGCCGGGCCAAGGAGGAGGGCTACCGCGCCCGGAGCGCGTACAAGCTTCTTGAACTGCACGAGAAGTTCGGGCTGCTCCGCAAGGGTGATCGCGTGCTCGACGTGGGAGCCGCACCGGGGAGCTGGACGCAGGTGGCCGCCCACCTGGTGGGTCCGCGCGGACACGTGGAGGGCTTCGACCTGAAGGTGATCGATCCGCGTGGCCTGCCTGCGCAGGTGCGCGTGCAGCAAGCGGACATGCGCGAGGCGACGCTGGAGGCGCTGGGTGGGCGGCCCTTCGACACGGTGATCAGCGACATGGCGCCCGACACCTCGGGGGTGCCCATGGCGGACGCGGCGATCAGTTGCCGACTCTGCCACACGCTGCTCGACCGCTGTACCGACTGGCTGAGACCCGGCGGGCACGCGGTCATGAAGGTGTTCGAGGGCGGCGACTTTCCCGAACTGCTGCAGCGGGCTCAGCGGCTCTTCAACGATGCTCGCGCCAGCAAGCCCAAGGCGAGCCGTGCCGAGAGCGTGGAGATCTTCATCGTGGGCAAGGGGTTCCGAGGCCCCGGTGCCGAGCCGCCCCGCGAGGCGGCACGGACCCGGCCCGTGCCTGGCGCGGGCTGGAAGCGCGCACAACAGGACTGAACCCGCCCCGGCGGCCGAGGACGGGGATCATGGTGAACGCCATGCGTTCGGAAATCGCCAGGCGCGCACCTAGAATTGCCGCATGCCTGAGCGAGCCGAAACCCGCGGCGCGGCATCGCCGGAACCCCCGGTGATCGCCATCACCATGGGCGATCCACTGGGCATCGGTCCCGAGGTGGTGGCCAAGGCCATCGGCGATCCGGCGATCGCACGGCTTGCTCGCTTCGTGGTCTACGGCCAGAACCAGCGCCTGGTGGATGCAGCCGAACGGGCAGGACTTCGGCCGCTCTGGTTCCGCGTGCCCAGGGAGAGCGCCTCCGCTCAGCGCGGCTTCCACGGCGAACCCGTGGTGCTGGACTACGGGCACGAGGATGCCCTGCCCGCCGAGGCTGGGCCCAGCCGTGCCGGCGGACTGCTCTCGAAGGCCTTCGTGGAGGACGCCATCGCCGATGCGCTGCGTCCGGCTGGAGATCCCCGGCGGGTGGATGCGGTGGTGACGGGCCCGATCGCCAAGGAGAGCTGGAGCATGGCCGGGTTCCGCTGGCCCGGGCACACCGAACTGCTCGCGGCCCGCTGCAAGGCGGCGCACCACACCATGCTCTTCGAGAGTCCGCGGCTGCGGGTGGCCCTGACCACGGCCCACCTACCGCTCATGGACGTGCGAAACGTGCTGACCATCGGTCGCGTGTTCGATCCGATCGAGCTTGGCGCAGCGCACTGCCGGCGACTCGGCATCGACCGTCCTCGGGTGGCGGTGTGCGGACTGAACCCGCACGCGAGCGAGAACGGGCTCTTCGGTGACGAGGAACGCCGCATCATCCGCCCCGCCATCGACATGGCCCGGAGCAACGGCATCGACGCCCACGGCCCCTTCCCGGGCGACACCATCTTCATCGATGCAGCCGCCGGAAAATGGGACCTGGTCGTGGCGATGTACCACGACCAGGGCCTGATCCCCGTGAAGTTGCTGGGCTTTGACCGCGCCGTCAACGTGACCGTGGGTCTGGGCATGGTCCGCACCAGCCCGGACCACGGCACCGCCTTCGGCATCGCCGGTCGCAACGCGGCCAGTCCCAACAGCATGAAGGCGGCGATCGAGTTGGCGGTGCGGATGGCCCGTCAGCCCGAGCCGCGCGACGAGCGCCCCCGCGCCGCCTTGCGCGGAGCCGATGATGGCGCCGCGGATGCCCCTTCGGCGGACTGATCCTGCTTCGCCGGATCCGGCTTGCCCTGCTCCGAACGGGCCGTGCCCTCTCCCTTCTGCCCCCGACCGCTCCTGCGCGAGCCGATGGCCGCTGCCGCGCCCAGCGCCGCCGCACTGCCCGGGCTGGGCACCACGCCAGCCTCGAGCCGCAGGTTGTCGAAGCGCACGTTTCCGCTTCCGCTGGTCGCGCCCTCGAGCCGGATCCGCAACCGGGCCGAACCGTTCTGCAGGAAGGCGAAGTCGCGGAGGTCCACCTGATGCTGCTGCCATTGGGTAGCGCTGGGCTCGAGCGTGCCCGCGCTGCGCCACGCCTGTCCGTCCCACGCCTCGACCACGGCCTGCGCGAAGCCGCTGGCACTGCGCCGTGCCGCCAGGCTGAGCGAGAGCTGCGAGCGTCCGGCGGTGTCCGCGGTGAACTCGATCCACCGGCCATTCTGCCCTGAACCGGTGACGGCCAGGGCGAGGCCTGCCGGATCCCCGGGCCAGGCGTTCACGTCCGTGCCCGCCAGCGTGCCCAGTCCGCCGGTGAACTGCCCCAGCGACATGGAGCCCGAGCCCGCATCCGCCGTGACCGAGCCCGTCACCCCCGAGGTCAGCCCGTTGAAGTGCCAACCCGCCACCACGTCGGCCCGTGCCGAGCACGCGCCGAACCACAGCACCACCGCGCCCGCGAGGGCCACGGCCACACCGCCATGCAACCTTGCCATGCTTGCCTCCTTCCGATGTTGAACCGGCGGAACGCTCCGCCGCGGACCGGCGTTGTAGATGACGCCAGGCCCTGGTCCGGAACTTCCTGCCCTTTTTCCTGGGGATCCGCGATCAGCTGCGCAGGTGGTTGGGATCGATGATCCAGAGCCAGTCGTCGAGAAGGAACTCGACCCGATCGGCGAGCAGCGCGATGCGGCCCATCACCGTGAATCCGAAAGCCGCACCGAATGTGATCATCAGGTACCACACGCCCACCCGCGCGGCCCCGCCCACCACGCCGCGGTGCTGCACGCTGAAGAGGAAGTAGCAGAGGCAGCACACCACGCCCACCAGCACCAGCACGCCCGGGAGCGTGGCCCAGACCCACTCCCAGGCACCCAGATCCCCGGTGGCCGGCACCACCGACTGCATGGTGGAGGCCGCCTGCTCCATCAGGTCGGATTCCACCTGCGTGACCATGCGGCGCCCTGCGGTCACGCCCACGATGAACGCCAGTGGCCAGCCCGCGATCCAGCCTCCGCGCGGAAGCAGGCGCCACAGCAGCATCAGGCCCAGCAGCATGGCCAGGGTCATGGCACACCACTGCTGCAGCCATGGTCCGAAGGCGGGATTGGCGGTGTCCCACGTCTCGGGGGACCAGGGACTGAACAGGGGAACCTTGAGCGTGGGCTGCACCAGGGCCTTCACCATGCCGGGCGTGAGCGTGGCCAGCAGCTTGGGCACCACCACATCCCAGAAGCCCACGACCATCCAGTACGCCGCGCTCACGCCCACCACCATGGCCTCGGCCAACCGGTAGGCCGGGTTGTCGGCGTAGAGAAAGCTGAAGATCGCCAGCGTGAGCAGCGCTGCCAACCACAGGCCGACGGTGCGGGGCCACGAGAGCGTGATGCGGTCCTGGCCAGGTTCCTTCGCCTCCGCCTCGAAGTGTGCCTTCGGCGTCACCTTGCGCCAGGTGATCCATTGGTGCTCCGCCTGATCGATCGGCACCGTTCGCCACGCGCTCTCGCCCGAGGACGACGGACGCTCCGATGCCAGCGAGACCTGACCCCGCTCCACGTACACGCGTCCGAGGCCGTGGCCCGTGAACCCTCGCCAGGCCAGCAGGCCCGCGAAGACCGCCACGAGCGCCAGCCACGTCAGCCGCTGCCGCGTCATGACCGACCCCCGCGCGACCGCCTGAAGTGGATCACGTTGCCCAGCACGATCAGGCCCACCAGCAGCAGGTGCCCGGAGAGCTGCGGTCCCATGCGTCGCTGAGCTTCCATGTACTTCGCCGCGGGCGTGCCGCCAAGACTCTCGTTCACCAGCGTCTCGTACTCGGCCGCTCCCTTGATGCCCGCAAGGATGCCCGCGAGCTGGTCCGGGTAGTAGGGAAAGAGCTGCGGCGTGCTCACGCCCGTGGTGCCCGCCACCATGCGCATGCTTCCCTTCAGGCCCGTCACCACGTACTGGACCCACTCCTTCGCGCCCGGGTAGCCGGCGCCCACATCGACCAGCAGCGGAAAGTCCGCCACGGTCTCCACGCCCTTCAGGATGGGCAGGTCGGCCGTGTCGCGCCCGCGCTCGTCCACCGGGAACCCCTTGCGGAAGTTGGTGGTGATCACCGTCATCACCTGCTGCTGGCCGGACTGGAATCCCAGGTTCACGAAGTCCACGCCATCGCGCATGTGCGGGAAGTCGGCCCCGATCACGTTGGCCAGGGTCTCCTCGGCCAGGTTGTTGCCCAGCGGCCAGAGGGCGATGCACACGATGCGCAGCTTGCGAGCCGCGCAGTGTCGCATGAGATCCGTGGCCATGGGCTGCAGTTCGCCCGCGCTGGCCGGATCGAAATCGAAGGCGAACAGCACGCGGCTGCCCTCCGGCGTGGCCTCGATCGCCTGGAACACGGAGCGCGAGGTGGCCGTGACCTTCTCGGGAAGCGTGCGCCCGGTCACCCCGATGTACAGGATGGGTGCGGCCACGGCCACGAACATGGCCAGGAAGATCCATCGCCGGTCCAGTCGATCGAGGCGATCCAGCAGGCTCATGCCGCGCCTCCCCCACCCAGCCAGCTGCGATCGAGCCCCAGCAGGATGCGGAGCCCGGTGGCCGCCACGCCCAGCGCGATGCCGATCATGATGGCCCGGTTGCCGGCCGTGCCGAACACCGCCATGACGTAGTTGCTCAGATTCTCGAGCCGCAGCCCCGAGGCCCACGCAGGCATCCAGTCCGTGAGCACCACGCCGGCGTAGGTGCGACCCAGCAGCACCACGAACGCCGTCACCAGCAGGAGCGCCGCCGCCGTGTTCTTGGCACGGAACGCACGGAAGGCCGCGCTGGCCACGTAGAAGGCCAGCAGCGCGAACATGGTGGCGGTGAGCGGCGACAGGATGAACTCGTAGATCCAGCCGAACGGCGTCTCGGCCGTCTGCTGCGAACCGCTCCACGCGGCCTGTGGCGCGTCCGGGCTGGGATTCACGCCCACCTTGCCCATGCCGATGGCGAGCGTGACCAGGAACGACGCCAGCGTCACGGCTGCGTAGCCCCAACCCCGGTCCCTGCGGCTGATGGCGGAGAGGTTCGCCTTCAGCAGGCTGCCCGCGCCCAGCACGAAGGCGATGGCCGCCACCACGTTGAACACGTCCGCCGCCGCCTCGCCCATCCACTCGATGGATCGTGCGAAGTAGCTGAACACCATCACCATGCCCGCCACGATCGCGATGGCCATCGGCACCAGGCGCTGCGCGATCATGTCGAACCCCCCACGGCACGCAGCAGCAGGTCACGCCACTCGGCCAGCCATGCCGCGTCGGGCCAGCGCGCGGCCGCGGTGGCCAGCAACGTGCCCGCCACGATGAACGCCATCACGGCAACCTTCCCCGCATCCTGGGCCTGCACTGATCCAAGCTGATCCGCCTCGCCGCTCAGGTAGGCGCTGGCCACGAAGAACTCCTCGCCGATCAGCGTGTAGTCGCAGGCCGCCACGAAGAACGGCAGCTGGCTGCTCTCGCCCGTGCCCGCGATCTGGATGGCGCCCACGCTGTTGCCCGTCTCCGCCAGGATCAGGCTCTCGCCGTAGAAGGTGCCCATCAGGAAGCATGCCGCGGGTCGCTCACGGATCATGGCGCCCGTCACGTGCGCCACGTAGGCGAACTGCTCGTCCGAGACGTAGTGGATCCGATCCGCCTGGTACGCCTCGGGTCGCCCGGCCGTCAGGCACGCGGCCTGCACGGCATCGCGAGCCGCCGCCATGACCAGCGAGCGGCTGGTGGGCACTTCCACCACGGCGTCGTAGGCCGCGGCCGTGCGGGCCACGCGGCCGAGCATGGTGATGCCGGCCACCGTCTGGATGTCGTCCATGTCCATGATGCCGGGAATGAAGAGCACGGGCCTGCCCATCTCGGTGGCTCGACCGACGGCCTCATCCACCGCCTCCAGGGCCGCGATGCGCCGGATGACGGGCAGCCTGCCTCGCCGCGAACGCACCACGAAGATGATGGTGGCCAGCGCGATGCCCAGCATCCAGGCGGCCAGCGCGATCCGCTCCTCGTGCATGCGCGGAATGTAGCTGGAAGTCAGCTCTCGATGCGTTCCACGTTCGCGCGCGGCACGGTGACGATGTCGCCGCCATCGATCGACACCTCGAGCACGCGGGCGCGGCTGCCGCTGGCCAGCAGCGCCGGACGCTCCGGCAGCGTCACCACCGTGCCGATCAGGCCGAAGTGCGGATCGCGGATGATCCGCACCGACGCACCCGGCACCAGTTCGCCCGGATCGATCCGGGCCGTCTCCCCGGCCACCGCATGGTCGAGCGGCACCACCACCTCAGGACGCATCACGCCCGCCCGGATCTGCGTGGCTCCGTTCACGCACGCCAGGCGGCCGGCATGCGAGGCGAGCAGGTCGTAGGTGCGACGCGCCATGGCGATCTCGCCGAAACCCTCGGTGATGATCAACGTCAGGCCGCAGCGCTCGCTGCCCGTGATGGCCACACCCAGATCATGGCCCAGGAAGTCGCGCAGATCTGCGTCGTCGATCCCCCCACTCACCACGGCCATGGCGCCGACCTGCTTCGCGCGCCCGATGGCCGTGGCCGTCATGCGGGCACCGCCCACGATCACGCAGCCGCTCATGGCCGGCGTGATCAGATCCTCGTGCAGTTCCTCGCCGGGCGCACGACATGCCAGGACCAGCGGCCCGCGCGCCTCGCCGCCAATGCCGAAGATGCCCTGCACCATGGCGGCGTCGGTCTCGATCACGGCGCCCTCGCCGGGAAGCACCTCGATCACCCGACCGGGCACGTGCGCCAGCACCTGCACGGGCTGGCGCGGTCCTCGGATCATCACGAGCCCGCTCGAATCGCCAACGCTCTCCAGGGTGCCCGCGACCGGCGACTTCAGTTCCTGCCGCATGAGCCCGAACACGCCCCTGCTTCGCGCGATGACCTCGCCAGCGGACACGGCCTCGCCCACCCGCTTGAGCATGAGTGCGGGCAGTTCGCCGGCGGGGCAGGCCAGCTGACTGGCGGCCTTCACCGGCGTCACGTCTCCCTCGAGATGCGTCTCCGCCACCACGGTGTCGCCCTGCACCCGGTCGCCCACGTGCACCCGCACCTCGCCCGCCGTAGGCAGGACCCGCCTGGAGCGGTAGTGCATGCCGGGGGTCACCTTCAATCCTGGGGAGTAGGCCTTGGCCATGCCGCCGAAGGTATTCGGACCCGCGGCGCAGGTCAGCAGCCCGATACTGCGGCCACCCTTCACGGAAGAGAGATCGGTGACTGACGATCCCCGAGACGACCGCTGGACGGCAATTTCTCGTTGAATCGCGAGCCGGGAGCGGCTTTCCTGCCCGAGGTCGCTCCTTCCGGCCCCGAAGGCGCCCGGATCCGGCAACCCCCTTAGAGTCCGGAAGATCCAACGTCCTGAAATCGGTCGCAAATCGTTTCAGATTCCGCTTTTCAACCACGTAGGTTGGGTTAGGTTGGCTTGATCCCTCTCAAGACAGGAGCCCCCAGAGATGCGAATCCACGCCCCCACGATCGGCTGCACCGCCCTTCTGCTCGCCCTTGGCTGCGGAATTTCCGCCTCGGCCGCCATCACCAAGCCAGTGAAGGTGCGCATGGGCGCCGAGGGTCATGGCCCTCTCATGCTGCAGGCCGACGAGGAGCGCGAGCCCACCCTGACCCGCGCCATGTCCGCGGGCGTGGACATGGTCACGCCGCCCACCGTGGTGCTTGGCCCCATCGACGATGCGGGCCTCATGCTCGAGGATGACGCGGTCGAGACCATCGGTCCGATGCGCTTCTCGATCCAGCGGAAGCTGGACCTGAACCTGGCGGATGGACAGTGGCTTCAGGTCGAGGGCGGCCAGGTGTGGCGCGTCGATGTCGAGGGCCTCGGCAGCCTCAACACGCGTCTGCACCTGAGCGGACTCGATCTGGGCGAGGGCGAGGAACTCTTCCTGAGCAGTCCCGGCGATGCCGAGAGCGTGATCGGTCCCATGACCGGGATTGGCCACTTCGACAACGGCGAGGCGTGGGGCATGTTCTCATCGGGCGCAGTCGCCCGCATCGAATGGTTCGTGCCGGAAGGCCGTGAAGTGAAGGGACTGCCGTTCGCCAGCGCCGAATACGCGCACGGCTACCGCGATCCGTTCACGCCGCCGAACGTGCAGCCGCGGGCCGGCACGGACAAGGCCTCGGGCTGCGTCATCGATCCGGCCTGCTACTCGGCATGGGCCAACGTGTCCAACGCCGCAGGCCAGATGACGTTCACCAGCGGTGGCGGCAGTTTCGTGTGCTCGGGTCAGCTCATCGCCACCACGGCCGCGGATGAATCGCCTCTCTTCCTGACCGCCAATCACTGCATCAGCACCACGGCCGAGGCCAACAGCCTGCAGGTGAGGTTCTTCTATCGCGCCACCACCTGCAACGGCACGGTGAGCACCGGCAGCAACGTGGTCGGATCCGACCTGCTGTCCAACTACGCCGGAAGCGACTGCACGCTGCTCATGCTGCGAGCCACGCTGCCGAGTTCCGTCTTCTGGGTGGGCTGGCAGAACACCAACCCGGCCTCGGGAACCGCGAGCGTCGGCATTCACCACCCGGCGGGCGTGGAGCAGGACATCAGCTTCGGGACCAAGGGCATCGTGGAGCGGATCTGCACATCCGGCTCGATCTCCAACAGCGGCAGCCGGGTGAACTACACCACCGGCCTGACCGAGGGCGGAAGCAGCGGCTCGGGCATCTACGTGGAGAGCACCCAGAAGCTCTACGGCGTGCTCTCCTGCGGTCCGACCAACAGCTCCTGCACGAACCTGCTCTATGGCCAGTACGGGCGTCTCGATACCGCCATCACCAACAGCTCGGCCTTCGCCGGTTTCCTGGCCGCGGGCAGCGACGACTCGCTGGAGCCCAACGACAGCTGTGCCGCAGCTCGCGTGCTCACCGCTGGCACCAATTCCGGTCTCATCGTGAAGCGACTCGACGAGGACTGGTACGCCATCGACATGGAGCCCGGCGCCCAGCTGAGCATGTCGAGCACCTACACCCACAGCTACGGTGACATCGACTTCCAGCTCTTCGCCAACTGCGGCGACACCACGCCGGTGGCCAGCAACACCGCGAACGTGAACAACGCGTCGTTCACATTCACCAACAGCACGGGTTCCGCCCGCCGGTACTACCTGCGGGTCTACCTCTCCACCGACACCCGGAGCGATTACAGCCTCACCATCGGCCTGACCGTGCCGCCCCCGGTGAACAACGAGTGCAACGCCGCCTTTTCCACGGGTGCCAACTCGCTCGCCTTCAACACGACGTTCGCGACCAACTCCGCCGTGGCCATTCCCTCCACCTGCCAGGTGGGCGGCTCGACCACCATCAACCGCGACCTCTGGTACCAGTACGTGGTCGAGTGCACCGGCGAGGCCTCGGTGAGCACCTGCGGCGCGGCCGGCTTCGACACCAGCCTTGTGGTGTATCCGGGAGCCTCGTGCCCGACGGCCAGCACCGCGGTGGTGGCCTGCAACGACAACGGCACCGGCTGTGCCAGCAGCACCAGCACCGTCACCTGGCCGGTGGTCGATGGCGACGTCTACTACGTGCGCCTGGGCAGCCCGTCCAACACTGGAGGCACCGGAACGATCACCTTCGCTTGCACGGCCGCTCCGCCGCCCTGCCCCTCCGACCTCGATGCGAATGGCATCGTGGATGCGGGCGACATCGGCGTGATCCTGCTTGGCTTCGGCGAATGCTCGGCCCGCAACAACTGCCCTGGCGACCTCGATGCGAATGGCATCGTGGATGCGGGCGACATCGGCGTGATGCTGCTCGGCTTCGGCAACTGCCCATGAGCCCCGGCCATCACTGAAACCGCACGCAAAGCGGACGCCCGGCAGGGCGTCCGCTTTCTTTCAGCAAGTCGATCCCGCCCACGCTTCAAGGAACCGAGACAAGACCCATGATCCGCGCCCTCTCCAGTCTCACGGCCATGCTGCTGACCCTGCCCCTTGCCCACGCGTCCCCGGGCATCGAGCGCCTGAAGGCCCACGGACACGGTCCCCTGACCGGCGGATCGCCGACCACCGGGGAAGTGATCACGCCCGCGCAGGCCGCAGGGGTGGACTTCGTGCCCGCGCCTCTCGTGTGGCTTCCGCCCATCGATGAGGCCACGCTGGTGGCCGAGGATGAACTGGCCGAGAAGGGTCAGCCCATGCGGTTCAGCGTGCAGCGAACCGTGGACATGAGCGTTCACGAGGGGCAATGGGTGCCGGTGCCGGGTGGCCACGTGTGGCGCGTGGATATCCAGAGCGCAGGCGCCGTGAACACGCGCCTCCACCTGACAGGCCTGGACCTGGGTGATGGCCAGCAACTCTTCCTGAGCGTGCCCGGATGGTCGCAGGCCACGGCCGGTCCACTGGAAGGTTTGGGGGACTTCGGCAATGGTGAAGCCTGGGGTCGCTTCGGTCCAGGCGACACCGCACGGATCGAGTGGTTCGTGCCTGGCGACGCGTTGCCCGAGGTCCTGCCCTTCGAGTCGGTCGAGTATGCGCACGGCTACGTCGACGTGCTCGACTTCCTGCCGATGCCCCGACTGGCAGCTCAGTGCCACAACGATCCTGCCTGCTATCCCGCGTGGAGTGCCGTTTCGAACGCCACGGCGCGCATGAGTTTCACCAGCGGCGGGGGCAGTTACCTCTGCTCGGGCCAGCTCGTCGCCACCACCGCGGCCGACGAAACCCCCTACTTCGCCACGGCCAACCACTGCATCAGCACGCAGAGCGAGGCGAACAGCCTGAACTGCCTCTTCTTCTACCGCGCGGGCACCTGCAATGGAACGGCCACCGCCGGAACCACCGTGGCGGGCAGCGACCTGGTCCGAACCTACGCCACCAGCGACTGCACGCTGCTCATGCTTCGCGGTGCGCTTCCCGCTGGCGTGGCATGGGTGGGCTGGCAGAACACCAACCCCGCCAACGGCACCAGCAGCGTGGGCATTCACCACCCCGCCGGCGCCGAGCAGGACATCAGCTTCTGCGTGAAGGCGGCCACCGAGGCCTTCTGCGGCACCGGCAGCAACTGGTCGACCGTGGACTGGACGCTGGGCATCACCGAGGGCGGCAGCAGCGGATCGGGTCTGTACGTCGAGAGCACGCAGTTGCTGTACGGCGTGCTCACCTGCGGCGACAGCGCCTGCACCAACCTGACCGGACAGGATGGCTACGGCCGGTGGGACGTGGCGGTGAACAGCGGCGGCTTCGGCTCCTTCCTCGCGGCAGGCAGCGACGACACGCAGGAGCCCAACGACTCGTGCGCGGCGGCGAAGGTGATCACCGCCGGCTCGCTCAGCGGTCTCGTGGTGAAGCGGTTGGACGAGGACTGGTACGCCATCGACGTGGCTGCCGGTTCCGCGCTCACGGTGACCTCCACCTACACGCACGCGAACGGCGACGTGGATTTCCAGCTCTTCGCCAACTGCGGGGACACCACGCCGATCGCGAGCGATGTGGCCAACGTGAACAACGCCTCGGTCTCGTGGACCAACTCCGGCAGCACGTCCGCCCGCGTGTACCTGCGGGCCTTCCTGGCCTCGGACACCCGCAACGACTACGCCATGAACGTCGCCTTGAGTGGCGGTGGTGGCGGTGGTGGCGGTGGTGGCGGTGGTGGCGCGGC
>JBILWQ010000014.1:0-15795 GCA_044369805.1 Phycisphaerales bacterium | reverse complement strand
GCAAGGCCGGCGTGGTCGAGGCCGCCCTGCCCGACATCGCGCTGAAGGACGTCAGGAGCGACGGCAGCGTGGACGTGCTCGCGAGCCAGGTGAGCGGCGTCGTCATCGGCAGCGTGCTCGAGGCCACGGTCAAGGCGAACATCGATGGCCTCTCCTCGGAGGTGGTCAGCGGCCTGAAGGACGCCATGAAGAACGCGGTGGACGATCTTCCCGCGGACCTGCGCGGACCCGTGGAGTCGATCCGTGGCGGCGTGGGCGAGGCGCTCGACGAGGCCGGCAAGGGCATCGGCGATGCACTGGGCAACATCTTCGGCGGCAAGAAGGGCAACTGACGCGGCGCCACGCTGCGCGTGGCACCCGTAGACTTCCTCGATGCCACTTCGATTCATCGACCGGATCCTGCAGGACCTGCTGCACGCGGGCGAGCGTCCGGTCGATCCCGACATCCTGGCCCGCCGGCTGCGCGTGGAGAGCGACGACCGCTGGGCGTTCGATCAGGCCATCGGTCGCCTCACCAACGAGGGCCGTGTCGAGGCGGACGATCAGGGCCGCGTGCGTCTCCCGCAGCATGAGGAGGAGGTGATCGGCCGCATCGTGGTCACGCAGAAGGGCAACGCCTTCGTGAAGCCCGAGAAGCTCTCGCACGAGGGTGACCTGTTCGTTCCCGAGGGAAGCGTGGGCGACGCCATGACCGGCGATCGCGTGCGCGCGGCCGTGGTGCGGCGCACCCGTGGCTGGCGTGGCCCTGGTCGCGGCGCCGCCGCCGCGGAGGGCCCCACGGGTCGCGTGCTCGAGGTGATCTCGCGCGGCCGGACCCGCTTCGCCGGCACGCTGGTGCAGGACGGCAAGCGCTGGTTCGTGGAGCCCGATGGCCGCGTGCTGCGCGAGCCCATCCTGGTGCGCGATCCGCACGCGAAGGAGGCGAAGGCCGGCGACAAGGTGACGGTGGACCTGACCCGATTCCCCAGCGAGGCCGGTCCCGCCGAGGGCGCCATCGTGGAGGTGCTGGGCGAGGCCGGGCAGCCCGACGTGGAGACGGCCTCCACCATGGCCACCTACGGCCTGCAGGAACGCTTCCCTGACGAGGTGCATGACCAGGCCAGCCGCGCGGCCATCTCGTTCGAGCGCGAGGCCGACGGCCCGTGGAGCGACCGCCTGGACCTGCGCGACGAGCTCATCTGGACCATCGATCCGCCCGATGCGCGCGACTTCGACGACGCCTGCTCGGTGAAGTTCGACGCCACCGAGGGCATCTGGGAACTGGCGGTGCACATCGCCGACGTGAGCCACTTCGTCACGCTGGACTCGCCGCTGGACGTGGAGGCGCGCAAGCGTGGCAACAGCGCGTACCTGCCGCGGCGCGTGGTCCCCATGCTGCCCGAGACGCTCAGCAATGGCGTGTGCAGCTTGCAGGAGGGCGTGCCCCGCTTCTGCAAGAGCGCGTTCATCCGCTTCGACGCCCGCGGCCGCGTGCTCGACGAGCGCTTCGCGCAGACCGTGATCCGCAGCCGGAAGCGTCTCACCTATCTCGAGGCCCAGGCCCTGATCGAGGGGCGACCAGCCGAGGCCCGGCGCCATGCCCGCAACGACACCGAACCCACCGACGAGGTGGTGGCGAACCTGCGGCTGGCCGACCAGCTGGCCCGCCTGCTGCAGAAGCGCCGCCGGGCGCAGGGACAGCTTGTGCTGGACCTGCCCAAGTGCGAGCTGGTGTTCGATGCCGAGGGCCACGTGATCGATGCGGTGCCCGAGGACGACGCGTTCACGCACACGCTGATCGAGATGTTCATGGTGGAGGCCAACGAGGCGGTGGCCCGGCTCTTCGCGAGCATGGAGGTCCCGCTGCTGCGACGCATCCATCCGCCGCCCAGCTTCAAGGACCTCGAGGAGCTCCGGGCCTTTGCGCGCACGGTGGGCTTCCGACTCTCCGACGAGCCCGAGCGCGCCGACCTGCTGGCGCTGCTGGAGCACACCCGAGGCAGCGATGCGGCCCGCGCCGTGCACTTCGCCGTGCTCAAGACGCTGGCCAAGGCCACCTACGCCCCGGCGCTCATCGGCCACTACGCGCTGGCCAGCGAGCACTACGCGCACTTCACCAGTCCCATCCGCCGCTACCCGGATCTGACCGTGCACCGCTCGCTCGAGGCGTGGCTCGAGCTGTCGGACAACGGCCGATCGCCGCCGGGTGGCCGGAAGCGACGCGACGCGCGGCAGACGCTCGAGAGCGACCCTCGCTGCCCGGGCGAATCGGTGCTGGCCGACATCGGTCGGCACTGCAGCGAGACCGAGGTGAACGCGGAGTCCGCCGAGCGCGACCTGCGCACCTTCCTGGTGCTGCAGTTCCTGAAGGACACGCACATGGGCGACGAACTGGAGGGCGTGGTCACCGGCCTGGCACCGCAGGGCGTGTGGATCAGCGTGGCCAGGTTCCTGGTGGATGGGCTGGTGCGGTTCAGTGCCCTGCCCTCGAGCCGCGACCGTCCCGATCGCTGGGCGGTGAACGAGCGCACTGGTCGGCTGGTCAGCGTGCGCAGCGGAGCGAGCATCGGGCTGGGCGACCGTGTGAAGGTGGGCATCCTGGCCATCGACCTGGCGAGCCGAACCATGGATCTCTCCATCACCAGGCTGCCGCGGCAGGGCACGCAGGGACCCGCGGGCGAGACCACCGACCGACGCGGCACGGGCGCGCCAGGCGCCGACGCTCGTGATCCGCGCCGCGACCTGCTGCATCGCGACGCCACGGCCTGGACCAAGGGTCACAAGCGCGGCTTCAAGCGAGGTCGTCGCGGTCGCAAGAGCCGCTGAACGAGTCAGTCCCGCTCGGCATCCCGCATGCGCATGATGAACTCGGTCCGCCGCTTCACGCCCAATTTGCGGTAGACGCGGCGCACCAGGGTGTCCACGGTGAAGAAGGAGAGTCCGAGCGTCTCGGCGACCTGTCGCATGGTCTGCCCGGCCATGAGAGCCATGGCCACCTGCCGCTCACGAGGCGAGAGAGCCTCGATCGGTCGGGATCCCGGCGGCAGATTGCCTCGGGCCGTCTGAAGCGATCCATCCGGCAGGGGCAACTCGCCCGGTGGAGCCGGGAGCACCTGCACGACCACATGGTGCGTGCACTGCACCGGGCCATCGGTGCGGCGGCCGCGACCCGATCGACCGGATTGCTGAGTGAGCTGCAGGAAGCGGCGAAGATCCTCGATGCGGCGGCTTACCTCGGCCAGTTCGGCCGGCCCAAGCCGCACCGACATGCCGAACCCACCGCGAGAATCCTCGGCGTCGCTCGGTCCCTGGCCATCGAGCAGACCCCGAAGCTGTCGCCGCGTGCGATCACGTGACAGCTTGCGCACGCCATCCGTCACCACGGCGATCATCTGGGCAGTCAGTCCCGTCACCTCGATCGGGACGTATGTCGATCCGTTCCTCGATCGCTCGGCACGCACCAGACCATTCTGCTCCAACTGGTCAAGGCGGCGCTGGATCTCGTCACTCGTCCGTTGCGTCCGCTCGATCAACCGGTCAAGGCCCACGCCCCCGTTGCAGCGACGGAGGACCTCCCAGAGAGACATGACTTCCTCGTCGGTGACGAGGGTCTCGATTCCCGAATCCATGCGATGCTTCGCCTCCACGGAAGGCTGAACGGTAGCACGCAGGTCGCGAGCCGTGGGGCGATGATGCACCGATCCCGAGCAATCCGGCGAGCAGTCTTGTCACGTGATTTGGCGAGCACTGGTGACGAGAGATCAGTGCGGAACCGGACAGGCACCCACAGGGGTCTTCATCGGCTCACGCAGACACTCGTTCAGGAAGTCCGCCATGGCGGCGAAGGCCCTTCGCTCCGCCAGCGGGCAGTACTGCATGCCTCCCCTGGGATCCCCCGCTGCCGGATTCGTGAATGCATGGCCGCGATGCCCGAAGACCATGGCGTTCCAGTCGCAACCCGCCTCGGTCATCTCGGCGGCGAACGCCTGAAAGTCGGCGGGCTTGGCCATGGGATCGTTCCAGCCATGGCACGCGAGCACGCGGGCGTGCATCGGGCGGCTCCCCTTGTCCACGCCCGCCGGCGCACCAAGCAGGCCGTGGAAGGACACCACGCCCTGCAGCCCTGGTCGACCCGCACGAGCCAGGTCCAGAGCGCACATGCCGCCAAAGCAGAATCCGATGGCGCCGATCGCGTGCTCCTGGGCCAGCGGATGATGTCGGGCGAAGTGCCAGCCCGCACTGGCGCGACGAAGAAGCAGGTTGCGGTCCTGCACGAACGGCGTCATCAGCCGACCGTTCTCCTCCGGCGAGTTCCCGCGCCGACCCTTGCCGTACATGTCGACGGCCACCCCCAGGTAGCCCAGCCTGGCCAGACGCTCGGCCTTGCTCCGGGCGAAGTCATCCTGTCCACCCCATGCGTGGAACACCAGCACCACCGGACGGCGTCCGGGGATCGAGGGGTCATGCGCGACATAGGCCTCGCAGGCCGTCTCGCCATCGGCGTAATCGAGGAATTGGGTCTCCATGCGCGGATCGTAACGGGCACGCCGAGTCCATCCGCCACTTCAGGGTGATCCCCAGGAAAAACGGGAGGAAGTTTCGTCGGGGCGCAAGCCGCCGCTACCGTGCCCGACGTCTCAACGCCGTGCACACGGCAAGGAGGAGCCATGGATGGTGGGAATCAAGGCGCCCGGATGGCGCGCGTGGTGGCGGCCTGCGCGGTCGTGGTGGCGCTCTCGGTGCGGGCTTCGGCGACCATGGAGGGCTCGCCGAAGTCCGCGATCGCGGCGAGCGGCTCGATGGTGGGCTGGCGGGCAACCTCGTTCGTCGCGCCGCCTTCTGCGGCGACATGGTCGATCGGCCCTGCGGTGGCCCTGCGTGGGCACACGCTGGCCGTTGGGCCCGCACGCGACTGGGATCTGGGCGTGGACCTCGGTGGCGTCCGGCTGTACCGGCTTGATCGCGGCCAGTGGCTGGAGGACGGCGCCCTCATGCATCCATCGGCGGACAGCCATGCCAACTTCGGCGCCGCCCTCGCCCTCACGGACATGCACCTCGCCATCGGCACCCCCCGGGACGCGCTGGGCGGCTTCGAGTCCGGTGCCGTGCACCTCTTCCGCAGGCATGCCTCGGGATGGGTCGCGGAGACAACGCTGATGCGACCGGAACCCTCCACCTCGGACCTGCTGGGGTGCAGCGTGGCCATGCACGGCGACACGGTGGTGGTGGGCGCTCCCAAGGCCGATACCGGCGCACTCGACACGGGCTGCGTGGAGGTGTTCCGGTTCCTCGACGGCGACTGGCTTCATGAGGCCACCCTGGTCGCTCCGGATCCTCAGATCGGCGCGCTCTTCGGACTCTCGGTGGCCATCGAGGGAGACACCATCATGGTGGGCACGCCCGGTGATTCGGCTCAGGGGCCGGCGGCTGGTCGCGTGCACGTCTTCGTCCGCACGGGACAGGGCTGGCACTGGGATGGCTCCGTCGGGTGCCCAGCCGGTGCACGCGCCTGGTTTGGAGCCTCGGTGACCGGCGCGGGTGGCCTCTGGATCGCCGGCGCCCCACGCGCCACCCGGCCGGATCCCGTGGGTTTCATCCGGGGGGCGGCGTGGCGCATCGATCGGATCGGCGGGCGGTGGCAGACGGCGGACATCCTGCTGCCACCCGACGCGGCCTCCGGCGACGCCCTCGGCTGCTCCGCCGCCACCGATGGCCGGACCGTGGTGCTGGGCGCCACAGCCGATGGATGGCGTGGCGATCTGGCCGGATGCGCGTTCGTGTTTCAGGCCGGGCCCTCCGGCTGGTCGTGCCAGCGTCTCGACCCACCCGTGTCCGGTGCGGACGCGCTCGTGGGCCATGGCGTCGCGCTCGATGCTGGATGGATCGCCCTGGGTCGCCTGGGCAATCCCGAGGAGACACCGGGGCCGGGCCGCGTGGACCTGTTCCATCGCGCCTCGCGCGAACTGGATCTCTCGGGGCCCGCTGCGCCCAAAGCGAACCAGGCCCGCGCGAGGCAGGATCAGGTCATCGCCGCGCCGTAGAACGTCTCGATCACGCCGCGCCATTCACCCATGGTCTCGCAGCGGATGAATGCGTCCTTCACGGCCTGGGCGCGCTCGTGGTGCGCAGCGAACTTGATCCCGAACTTGCGCATGCGTCGCCCGGCGCTGCGCTCCCCATGGATCGTCTCCGCGAAGCGGCAGTGGTCCAGCAATGCCGATCTCTGCTCGGCCAGCGTGGGGGGGCGGGGCGTCCGACCCGCCATCAGGTCGCGGGCCTGCCTGAAGATCCACGGATTGCCGATGCAACCCCGCGCCACGCTGACCGCATGCACGCCGCAGAAATCCAGCATGGCAAAGATGTCCTCGGCGCTCCAGATGTCCCCGCTTCCGAAAACCAGACGGTCCGGATGCCGGCGCACCACCTCGCGCAGCACCTCCCACTTGGCGTACCCCTCGTACTTCTGCACCACCGTGCGCCCGTGCACCGTGGCCCACGCGTAGCCCAGCTCGTACACCCCATCGAACACGCGCTCGAACGCGTGGACCATCTCGGGCGTGTCGTCCCAGCTTCGCCGCAGCTTCACCGTGCACGGCACCTCCGGCGGGACAGCCTGCCGCACCGCCCGCAGCACGTCGATGGCGGCGTCGGGCTCACGCAGGAAGTGGCCCCCGCGGCTGCTGCTGCGGATCTTCTTCACGGGACACGCCATGTTCACGTCGACCACGTCGTAGCCCATGCGGACCAGCAACGCCGCCGCCTCGGCCATCTCGCCCGGATGCGTGCCCATGACCTGCCCGGCGATCGGGTGGTCATCCAGTCCGGCCACCCGGTTGTCCTCCACATCCCCCAGTCCGCACTCGCTCGCGATCAGGTCGGGGTCCTCCTTCCTGCGGCCCTTGCCACCCAGGAGCAGCGTCCGGTCGAGCAGCGCCTCGGTGATGCAGAACGGGGCGCCATGCGCCCGAGCCACCAGGCGCATCGCGCCATCGCTGTATCCCGCCAGCCCAGCCTGGAAGAACGGGGCATCGAATCCGGGCACCATCGCCCGGATGCGCGGGTCCACCACCGCTCGCCGGGCCAGTTCGGCCGGCGGCGCCGAGAGTGACCGCTCGGGTCGCGGCGCCGGATCCAGTTCAACGCTCATGGGCCTGAAGGATAGCGCTGACCGCTATCCTGCCGTGGTGCGTCGACTTGCCATGCCGATCACCCTGCTTGCCGCGGCGATCTCGGGCTGCCAGACGGTGGCCTACGAGCCGCAGAGGGCCACTCGGCCCTATCCCCGCCAGCTTGCGCAGGGCTCGGTGGCCCAGGTTCAGGTGATTCCTGGTCCGCACAGCATCCGCCTGGTCAATGCCACCGCCGGCGGCTATCGCGACTTCGACCTCTGGCTCAACCAGAGATACGTCACGCACGTCGACGGCTTGGCCAGCGGACAGACGCTGGAGGTGCCGCTCGACCGCTTCTGGGACGAGCGTGGCGAGGCGCCCTTCGAGGGTGGCTGGTTCAGGTACTACCAGCCAACACCCATCGTGCTCGTGCAGGCCCAGATGGACGAGAAGAGCCCGCTGATCGGCTTCATCTGCACCCTGCCCGAGGTCGTTCGCGAGCGGTGACCGCGGACCTGATCAGGCCCCCAGTCCCGTCACCGACCATCCTTCCCGATACCGCTTGCGAAGCATGGCCGTGGCCTCGGGCGCCTCGGTGAAGGCGATCGCCTTCGCGTCGTAGGTCAGCGTTCGGTTGGGGAATCGGCTGGCTGCGGCACCCACGCTCAGGCTCTCGCAGAGCCTGCCCGCGAAGGCGAAGTTCGCCTCGGGCTGCTCGCCCTTCAGGCAGCCGTCGATCCACTGGTGCCAGTGGTTGCGACGGGGCATGCCGGGCAGGTTCAGCATGACCGCCTTGCGGTCGGTGTTCCACACCAGCGGCTCGTCGGACAGGGTGAGCTTGCCCTGCTTGTCGAATTCGGGATCGAGCGGGCAGAGCATGGAGCCCTTCTCGCCGATCACCACCACCGCGTTGCCGCGGATGTCCACGCCATCGGGAATGCCCAGTGACGCCTGCGAGGGCCTCAGGCCGCCGTCGTACCACGTCACGTCGAACTCGCCACCCGTGGTGCGGTCCGTGCCGGTGTAGGTCAGGGTGATCTTCTCCTGCGTCGGGTACTGATCGTCGGTCGAGTCCTTCGCGTCCGCTCGCACGCGGATCGGAAGACCAAGTCCTGCGGCGAGGAACGGGTAGTCCAGGATGTGGCAGCCCATGTCGCCGAGCGCACCGCACCCGAAGTCGTAGGTCCCTCGCCACATGAAGGGGTGGTAGGCGTCGGGCACGTAGGGCCGCTGCGGCGCCACGCCCAGGAACAGGTCCCACGACAGCCATTCCGGCGCCGGCTGCGCATTGGCGGGCCGGGGACCGCCCTGTGGCCACCAGCCCATCGGGCGGTCGCTCCACGCGTGGATGGCCTTGAAGCGTCCGATCACGCCTTCGCGCAGCAGCATGAGCTGCTGCCTGCGGCCAACCATGGCCGATCGCTGCGTGCCCATCTGCGTGACCACCTTGGAGTGCGAGGCGGCGAACTCGGCCAGCCGCCGGTTCTCGAGCGCCGAGTGCCCCAGCGGCTTCTGGCAATAGACGTGCTTGCCCAGGTTCATGGCCGACATGCTGATCGGCGCGTGCATGTGATCGGGCGTGCTCACCACCACGGCGTCGACCTTGTCCGCCATGGTGCCGAGCAGTTCACGCCAATCGCTGAACCACGGGGCATCGGGGAATCGGCCCTTCATGCCCTCCCGATGCCGCGCATCCACGTCACACACGGCCGTGATCCGGACCGCCGGGTGCGCCACGATCTCCCGAAGATCGCTCTCGCCCATGCCCGCCACCCCGATCTTGGCCACGCGAAGCGACGCGCCCGGACGGAGGCTGCCCACGGACCACAGACGCGGCATGAGCGGCACCGCCATCAGCGAGGCGCCTCGCCGAACGAAGTCACGTCGACTCAGGGCATGCAATGGGGACTGGACGGGGGCCGTTGATCGGGGCGCGCGGCTCATGCAAACAGGCTACCGCCGGCTCGAGGGTGAACGGTCAGTTGGTCCGGGGCGCCGCCTGACCATCATCGCCGCGACGCCGGCCGTTGCGTCCCTGGTCCCCCTGCGATGCGCCATCCTCCGGAGGACGCATGGCGCGGAAGAGTTCGCGACGCTCGTCGCCCTCGATGATGCCGTTGCCATCCTTGTCGGCGGCCTTGGCCTGGGCTCGGACATCCTCGGGCATGTCGGCGATCGTCCAGGTTCCGAACGGCCCCTGTCGGCGGCCATCGTCGCGACCGCTGCCCTTGGGCAGTTGCGCCACCTGCTCCGGCGTGAGCAGTGCCGAGAGACGCTTGACGTAGCTGTCGGTCAACTCGCCGCGCTTCTCGAAGAGCGATTCGGCGGGATCCTCGGGTGGACCGTCAAAGAAGCGGGACGCGCCATTGAGCAGACCGCTGGCGCGGACGGCCTCCTGCTTCATGCGGTCCGGCTCGCTCTTGCGGATGCTGGCCGTGATGCGCTGGTTCACCCCCTGCACCTCGGTGCCGTAGACGGACACCAAATCCTCGACCGCCTTGCGCTGATCCGCAGTCAGGTCCGGCAGCTTCAGCGCCACCTCGAACGCGCGCTCGGCGCGCGTGGCACGGTAGACGCGGGCATAGGCCGCCAGAAGCGCCGCCCTCTCCAAGCGCTGCCCTTCCTCCGGGGGTAGCCCCGCCACGAGCTGGGTCCGGAACGACTCGTGCACGTTGCGCACCGCATTGCGCAGATCGATCATGCGCTCCGCCAGCTGCTCCATGGCCCTGGCGTCACCCTCCTGGATCGCCTTCAGGGCCTTCACCTCGTTCTGGGCCAGGAAGGCGTTCCGTCGCTTCAGCGCCTCGTCGAGCTGGAACTCATAGGTGTCCAGCACGGGCCGGATCGCCTCGACCGACTCGGGCGACAGGCCGGCCTCGTCGATCACGGCGAACAGGTTCACGCTCTCACCACTCAGGCGACCTCGGACCAGGGACTTCTCGCGCCTGAGGAACCGCTCGAACCCCTCCCAGCGCAGGGGCTGGTCACCCTGGAGCACGGCCCGCACGCCCTCCATGACCTCGGTCTCCATTTGGGTCCGCTCGCGGCGCCAGGCCTCGGCGGACTTCACCATCTCGGCGGCGATCCCCCGGGTCTCGGCCGCGGCACCGCTCGCCTCTCGCTCGCGCTGCATCTCCTCGGACATCTTCTGCATCTGCTCCCGGAAGTACTGCCGACGGGTCTCGGGAGGCAGCTCGCCTCCCGCCTCGACCGCCATCTGCTCGAGATCGGCCTGGATCTTCTGGAAGGAGGCCTGGAAGCGTTCGCGAGCATCTCCACCCATGAAGCTCTGGAACATCCGCCGCATCAGGTCGCGTTGCGCCTGCTGCGCCTTGTCGCTGGCCTCGCTGAACCGGGTGTCGTAGTCCTCGAGCAGCGTCTCGACCACGGTCACCTGCGTCTCGTCCAGGCCCAGTTCGTCGCGGATCAGCGCCGCGTCGCGACGCACGAGAGCGGGCTGGAACTGCTCCCTCATCTCGGTGACCGAGTCCAGCGACCTTCCCATGGGACCGAACATGCGACCACCGCCGCGATCCCCCCGTTCGCCACCCCGCTCCCGACCACGACCTCCATCCGGCGGCGGTCCATCCTGCGCAAGCGCGGACGGGGCGATGAGCAAGGCGACGACGGCGAGCATGGTGAGACGCATGGCCTTGGCAACGAGCATGGTCAGGGGTTATTGGTTCGAACGGCCTCGGATGCACAAAACTCGATATGTCTGATAACCCCATCGCCTGAATGACCCGCCATCCCGGAAATCTCGCAATCGTGCCCTTTGCAATGCGTCGATCGACTCCGAATCTCATGCAGGTGAGATGCCTGCACCCTTCACGGCCAACGATCCGGATCGGATGATGACCTCATGTCGCCCGTCGCTCCACGCCTGACCCGCTGGTTCACCGCCCTCGCCTGCCTGGCGATGGCGTGGTCGGCGCGCGCGGGCTGGGTCTCCCAGGGCAAGATCAACGCCACGCCCCCGCTGCTGAACGAGAAATTCGGCATCAGCGTGGCGATCGATGGGGACTGGATGGCGGTCGGTGCCAGCGAGAGCACGGTGGGCATCGCCCGATCCACCGGGTCGGTCCACATGTTCAAGAACGACAACGGCACCTGGGTCTACCGCCAGACGCTCTTCACGCCGAGACCGCTGGTCTTCCAGATCTTCGGCTGTTCCGTCGCGTTGCGCGGCAACACGCTGGCCGTGGGCTCCTGGGGCTCCAATTCCTTCGCGGGCCGCGCCTTCGTCTTCACGCGGTCGGCCACCGACATCTGGGAGCAGGCAGCGGTGCTGGAGGCGGCCGATCCCCAACCCTCCCGTCCGGCGCTCTTCGGCTGGAGCATCGCCATGGACGCGCCCACCGACGCGCCTCCCGTGATCGCCGTCGGCCGGCCGAATGATGGACCCACGAGCACCGGGGCCGTCTATGTCTTCGAACCGGTCGAGGGCGCCTGGACCCAGGTGGCGAAGCTGGTCGCTCCCGCCGCCGCGGTCTCCGAGCAAGTGGGCTCCAACGTCTCGGTGCGCAACGGCATCATCGTCTCGGGCTCCTCCCGCTATCGCCGAGCTTCGGTTTTCACCCGAAATGCGGGGACGTGGTCCTTCGACACAACGCTGAGTTCGCCGAGCACGGTCAGCGGCGACGGCTTCGGTTCCTCGGTGGCCAGCGGCGGATCCTTCGTGGTGGTGGGCAGCCCGAACCGCTCTCGGGACGGGCTCACCAAGGCGGGCGTGGCCACGGTCTTCCAGCGCCGAGGTGACGGCACCTGGAGGGGCGGTGTCGAGATCGGCCTGGAGTCGCCGCGCTCCGGCGACAACTTCGGCTATTCGCTGGCCGCCGCGCCAGCAGGACCCGGCGGAACTCCGATCATCGCGGTCGGTGTGCCTGGATTCGACGTGCCCAATGCCGATGCAGGGATCGGAACCGTCTTCCAGTTCGCCAGTGGCCAGTGGACGCGCGACTCGACCGATCTCTGGTCCCTGAGCACCGCAAGGGGCCAGTTCGCCGGCAAGGCCATCGCGCTCTCCGCGAATGGTCTCGCCGCCGTGATCTCCAGCGAGCTGCCACGCGGCTCGGCGGGCGGAGCCTTCCCCATGGCGTGGCAGAGCGGCAACGCGGGTACCTCGGCCGACCGCAACGACAGCACCACGAATCCCGACAGCGGCTCGGGCAGCGGATCCGGCAGCGGATCCGGCGGCACCGGTGGAGGCTCTGGAGGCGGCTCGGATCCGCTGGGCGGCGGTTCCACCAGCGATCCATCGAGCAACATCGGCTCCGGCGGCCGACCGCGGTCGCCTCTCCAGCTCCCGCCACTCGCGGCAAGCTTCGGAGCCGTCACCGACACGGTGGTCGTGGACGCGGGCATCCAGCAGACCGTGATCGGCGTGCAGACCGACGGCGTGCAGGAAGGCACTGCGCCGCAGGTGCAGGTGCTCGCCACCTATCCGGCCTCGTGGTCGCTGGCCGGAATGGGTGACGTGAACGGCGATGCCAGCGGCGACCTGATCTGGCGCGACGGAGCGGGCAAGATCGTCACCTGGCTGCGCGACGGCACCAACTACCTCGCCAAGAACGAGCTTCGGGCCCTCAACGCATCGGAATCCGTGGCGGCCTCGCTGGATTTCGACGGCGATGGCGTGCAGGACATCATCACCCGGGACGCCGACGACCATGAGGTGCATGTGCTCCGCATGCGCAACGGACAGATCGCGGGCGAGTTCGCCTTCGCGTTGCCCGGCGCCGGATGGAACGTGGTTCCGCATGCCATGGTCTCGGGCATGCTCATCCGCCATGCGGCCTCGGGCGAGGTGCGACGCGTTGAGCAGAACCTCCTGACGGGTGCCATCGAGCAGACGGTGGCGCCCTCGCCCGCTCCCTCGGCGGCGATCGAGGGACTTGGCGACATCGACGGCGATGGCGCGGACGACATGATCACGCGCGATCCCTCGAACGACGAGATCTCCATCTGGCGCATGGATCGGCGCGGACGGCTCATCGAGTCGCGTGACATGGGCATCGACGGTGGCCGCTGGAAGGTCGAGGCGGTGCGCGACTGGGACAACAACGGCAGCGACGATCTGCTGGTGACCGAGGGTGGCTCGGGTCGCCTGATCGTGCTCTACATGCACTTCGAGGACGGCGTCTGCAAGATCCTGAAGAGCCGCATGATCGGCAGCGTGGGCGGGGCCCGCGTGGTCGACGTCACGCAGCGATGAGCCCGATCAGGACCTCGGCTGGAACGTCCGGCGCGCTCCGGCCAGGTTCATCCGGGCGAAGCCTCCGTCGATGAACTGCGCCATGCGTTCAGGCGACACGCCCGCACGTTCGGCCCGGGGCCGGAGCCTGCCGAGCACGGCCCGCTCCGCCACGCCCGGCTCCTGCTGCACCTCGGTGCGGAGCGCCGCGGTCTCCTCACGGATGGCCGCCTCGGCCCGCCGCAGGAACCTCTCGCTGGCCGATGCATCCTGGGCCACCAGCCCGCCATGGGTCAGCCAGAGGTGCGTGGGCGCCGCATCGATGACGCGAGCCAGGCTCGCGATCCACGCGTGAGGGTCGAACTCGGGTGGCGGCGTGGGCATGAGCAGGAAGTCGCTCTCGGGCACGCGGATGCCTGCCAGGTCGCCCATGAAGGCGTGCCGCTGCGCCTGCGTGTCCAGCAGCCAGACGATGTGATGCCGTGCGTGGCCCGGGGTGTGGATCGCGGTCCAGCGAAGGCCCGCGGCGTGCACCTGGCTGCCATCCTCCGCCGCGTGCACCTGATCGGTGGGCACGGCGAGGAGATCCCCATAGAACCGCTCGTACACAGGACCGTGCACACGGCGGCTGCTGGCCAGAAGCTTCCCCGGATCGATGAGGTGCGGAGCGCCAAAGGGATGCACATGCACCCGGGCTCCATGAGCGGCCAGATGACCGGTGGCGCCCGCGTGATCGAGGTGGATGTGGGTGAGCAGCAGGTCGCTCACCTGCGAGGGAATCAGACCCGATCCCCGCAGTCCCTCCTGCAGGCTTGACCACGAGGCCGCAGGTCCGCACTCCACCAGCGCAGCGCCCGCGGAACCGCGCACCAGGAATGACCAGGCTGCCTGGTCCACGCCCAGATACCGCACGTCGATCGGCAGCACGATCATGAGACGCGGACCCCGGTTCGGCCCGCCAGCAGCGCCACGCGACAACCCCCGAGACAGGCCAGAAGCGCGCACGCGCCCACCGATCCATAGGCCAGCTTGATGTCGGTCCACCGACCACCCAGCACATCCCGTCCTGGCGTGAACTCGATCGCGGCCATGAGCACAAGGATCATCAACAGCCATGGGTCGGCGCGACCGCGCACCATCCAGGCCAGCATGGCCGCCGCGGCGATGCCCACCGGCGCGAAGTGATAGTTGCTGGCCTGCGGCGCCACCAGAAGCGCTCCGCATGACACGGCTCCCACCCACCCGAGGGCGCGCGCAGGCGGACACACCGCGCGGGCCCCGCTTCGCCAGGCCCGCCACGACACCAGCATCAGCAGCATCACCACACCCACCACCCAGACCGTCAGCACCACTCTTCGTGCCGACGGCGAGAGCGGGATCACCATGCACTCGTGCTCCAGGCCGAGCGCGGGCGGCGTCGGAACCATCAGCCGATGCAGGATTCCGGTGCCGCTCTGGTTGAGCGGATTCCAGTCACCCCACATGCCGCCGCCCGAGGATCCAAGATCCGCGCCTCCGCGGGCCAGCGCGAGCCAATCCATGAAATGGGCCTTGCCCGTGAGCCCCACGCTGAGCAGGTCGAACGCGATGGCCACCAGCACACCCGTCAGTCCCATGACCAGGGCCGCGCGCCATTGTCGGGCCGCTGCGAGCGCGGGAAGGAGGAGCACCGGCATCACCTTGAACGAGGCCGCCAGCCCCAGGCACACGCCTGCGCGCCGATCCGCTCCCGCTTGGGGCGAAGGCAGCGACATGGCGCCCGCCGCCACGCACAGCAGCGCAAAGACCACGGGATCGTGCGACTGGTACGAGAGTGGCACGATCGCGTGCCCGATCGACGTGCAGGCCAGACCCAGCACGAAGGCGAGGAATCGCGCCGGTCGCTGCACCGCCTGACGGAAGGCGGCATCCTGCATGGCGCCATTCCAGAGGGCGCGCACGCCCACCACCACGCAGGTCACCGTGAGAAGGGCCCACGTCACGCGAGCCGCCGCCAACGGCAGCCAGACCAGCGGCAGCACGGGCAT
This sequence comes from Phycisphaerales bacterium, assembly GCA_044369805.1. Classification (GTDB taxonomy): domain Bacteria; phylum Planctomycetota; class Phycisphaerae; order Phycisphaerales; family SM1A02; genus SYAC01. The sequence continues at coordinate 487 of JBILWQ010000014.1, read as the reverse complement.
CGCGAAGGCCGGTGGATAGACCCACCGTTCGGGCCCAGGCAGCGGCAGACCCGCGATGATCCGGTTCGACGCCGGCAGGTAGCAACCCGTGAGCTCGGATTGATGGCGGAACGCGAGCAGCGGGACCGCGATCAGCGAGATCATCCACCACGCATGCAGCCACGGTCGTCGCCAGAGGGCCGCAGGGATGCTTCGAAGCGTGGCCTGCAAGGCCGGAAGGTAGCCGGAGCGGACCCTGACCGCGGATCATGTCATCGCGAGCTGCAGTGACCGCGCCACGACCTCCGCGGCCTCATGCCTCAGGAAGGCGGCACGCGTCCGCCGGTGCAGCAGGTCCTCCACCGTCCGCGCATGCTCGTGTCGCAGGCCCCAGATCACGGCCGCCAGCGTGTAGGGCAAGTCCGGGTGCAGCGGCGCGGCAAGGGCAGGTTCCGCGCGCATGAGCGCCTGCACATCCGCGGCCTCGGTGCCATAGGCCTGCAGCCAC
>JBILWQ010000182.1:0-4758 GCA_044369805.1 Phycisphaerales bacterium | reverse complement strand
TTGGCCAGCGGCGACGGGTCGGCGACCTTCAGCTTGACCAGCCAGCCGTTACCGAAGGGATCGCTGTTGAGGAGCGATGGATCCTTGACCGCCTCCTCGTTGACCGCGGCGATGGTGCCTTCGACCGCCGCGTAGATCTCGCTGGTGGTCTTCACGCTCTCCACCTCGCCCACGGTTTCGCCGGCCTTCACGGCGGTGCCCACGGCCTTCATCTGCACGTAGGTCACGTCGGTGAGCTCGTTGGCGGCGAACTGGGTGATGCCCATGGTGACTTCGTGGCCCTGAGTCAGGAACCACTCGTGGGATTCGGAGAAGCGGCAGTTGGCGGGACTTGGCATGGGGACCTCCGTGGAGGCGGGATGATAGGTGGGGATTCCCGCGGGTGCTATCTTCGGGTCTCATGCAAGCCCAGATGCTGATCGCCCTGTCAGCCGGCTCGCTCAGCGGATTGCTCACCCGGGCCAAGGCGCCGCTCGCCCTGGCGGATCTTCCGGTGCACGCCCGCGAGCAACTGGACTTCCGGGGCATCAACCTGCCCACCGACATGCTGGCGGGAAGGACGCTGGCGGATCTGGACCGGCTCCGCGACCGGGCCGATCGCGTGGGCTGCCCTGTGCTCATGCTTCTTGAGACCGAGGCCATGGATCTGGCCGGGGCGGATGCCAGGCAGGCGGCGGCGCTGGAGCGGCTGCGAAAGCTGGCCACCGCCGCCAACCGGCTCGGCGCGCCCTTCGTGGGCGTGCGGCTTGCCGGCGTGGACAGTCCCGAGCGGATGGAACGCGCATGCAAGGGCATCCGGGCGGCGCTGAGCGAGATGGATCGCTGGGAGGTGAACCTGCTCCTTCAGCCCTCGGGCGGTCTGCTCGAGCGGGGCGAGCCCCTGGTCGACCTGGTGAAGAAGGTGGGCGGCTTCCGGATCGGCGCACTGCCGTCGTTCCTGCACGCCCACGAGAGCGGCGATCTTCGGGACATGCTGCGACGCCTGGCGCCCTACGCGCAGGCCATGATCGCCCAGGTGAAGGGCTTCACGCCGGCGGGCAAGCACGTGGACTGGTCGCTCGAGCAGTGCATCGAGGTGCTCCGTGCGGTCGGTTTCGGCAACATGCTCAGCCTGGAGTACGTGGGCAAGGGCGATGGCACGAGGACCATCGAGCAGGCGCGCGACGTGCTGCAGGAGGCGCTCAAGGCGATGGCTGCCATGGCCTCGGAATCCGAGGAGGAGGAGGCGGCGTGACTTCGGGCCTGGTCATCACCATCGACGGACCCGCCGGCACCGGCAAGAGTTCGGTGAGCCATCGTCTGGCCCAGCGACTGGGCATGGAATTCCTGGACACGGGTGCCATGTACCGGGCGGCGGCGCTGCTGGCGATCGACGCGGCGATCTCCCCGGATGGCGGTCCGGTGCTCGCGGCCGCGGTGCAGCGGCATCCGCCGGTCTTCGACTGGAGCTGCAGCCCGCCCCGTCTGCTGCTGGCTGGGCGTGACGTGAGCGAGCGGATCCGCGAGGCCGACGTCACCTCCATCGTCTCGCGCGTGGCGGCGTGCCCCGAAGTCCGCCGTCAGATGGTGGTCTGGCAGCGGGCGGCGGCAGCCAGCCATCCGTGGCTGGTCACCGAGGGCCGTGACCAGGGCAGCGTGGTGTTTCCCGATGCGGCGCTTCGCATCTACCTGGATGCGGCGCCCACGGTGCGGGCCCGTCGACGCGCCGAGCAGTTGCGGGCCTCGGGTCGGGCGGCCGACGAGACGGAGATCCTTCACGGGATCCTGGAGCGAGACCGCATCGATTCGCAGCGGAGCGAGGGGCCGCTCCGCGTTCCCGAGGGCGCCGAGCGGGTGGACACCAGCGAGCTGGATCTGGAGGGGGTGGTGGAGCGGCTGGAGCGGCTGGCCCGCGCCCGCCTGGGTGACCGTCTGCCCCGGGTCGAGGCCGCGACGCGGCCGTGATCGGCATGGACACGGGTCGGCGGGCCCCCGGCAAGACGCGTCTGCAGGCGCTCTGGTGGGACGTGGCGTGCCTGACGGCCGAGCTGATCGTGCGCAGCCTGTACCTGTTCCGCGTGGAAGGCGCGGGGCGGGTGCCGCGTCAGGGCCCGGTGCTCTTCGTGAGCAACCATGAGAGCTATCTCGATCCGGTGGTGAACGCGATCGCGGTCAAGGACCGGCAGATGGGGTTCCTGGCCAAGCAGGAACTCTTCTTCGGCCCGTTCGGTGGATTGATCCGCTCGCTCGGCGCCATTCCGTTGAAGGAGCGTTCGGATCTCGCGGCCATCCGCGCGGCGCTGGCCGAGCTGCAGAAGGGCCGGTGCGTGATCATCTATCCCGAAGGTGGCCGGAGCGAGAACGGCGAGGTGGGACCGTTCCTTCGCGGCGTGGCGCTTCTCATTCGAAGGGCCGGCGTGCCGGTGGTGCCCATGGCGGTCGACGGACCCAACCGCGCCTGGCCACCGCGACAGCGCTTGCCCAGCATCTTCCGGCGGCTGCAGGTCGCGGTCGGTGATCCGATTCCCGGTGAGGTGCTGAACGCGGACGAGGATGGTGGACTCGACCGGATTCGCCGGGCCGTCATCGAGCTGCAGGCGGGGTTGCGGAGGCGACATGCCTGAGCCCATGGCCGCCCGAGATGCCGCCGCGACGATCGCCGCCCGGCTGGAGGGCGCCGGCCACACCGCGTACTTCGCCGGTGGCTGCGTGCGCGACGAGCTTCTGGGTCTGCATCCGGCCGACTACGACGTGGCCACCCAGGCCACGCCCGACCAGATCCGCGACCTCTTTCCGAAGGCCCGGGGCGTGGGCGAGCATTTCGGCGTCATGCTGGTCCGGCATGGCGGCCGGACCGTGGAGGTGGCCACCTTCCGAGGCGAGGGCAGCTACCAGGATGGGCGAAGGCCTACGCAGGTGACCTTCGCGGATGAGGTCACGGATGCCCTTCGACGGGACTTCACGATCAACGGCCTGTTCATGCACCCGCCCAGCGGCCGTGTGATCGATCACGTGGGTGGGCGAGCGGATCTGCAGGCCCGACGGTTGCGGGCGATCGGCGATCCGGATGCGAGGCTGGAGGAGGATCGGCTCCGGCTCCTTCGAGCGGTGCGCTTCGCCGCGAGATTCGACCTGTCGATCGATCCGGCCACGCTTTCCGCCGTGCGGCGACACGCCCCGGAACTCCGCGGCGTCAGCCGGGAGCGAGTGGGTCACGAGGTCCGGCGCATGCTGGCGCACCCCGGGCGAGCCACCGCGGTGGGCCTGATCGAGGCGCATGGACTGGCGGCGGCAACGCTGCTGGAACCGGAGGCCGCCTTCGAGCCGCGCCGTCTCGCGGCGATCCCGGCGTCCGCGTCGGTGGTCTGCTCGCTTGCGGCCTGGATGCGGGACCGTGCGCTGCCGCGACCGTGGACCGAACGACTGGAGCGATGGACCGAGGCGCTGGTGCTCTCCAACCAGGAGCGAGAGGGCGTGGCCGACACGCTGTCGGCGCTCGAGGCGTTGCACGGCGCATGGTCCACCATGGGTGTGGCAGCGCGGAAGAGGCTGGCGGCGTCGGTTGGATTCTCGGATGCCCTGTCGATCCTGGCGGCGGAGGCCCCGGAGGCGGCCGGTGAGGTTCGCGGCGACCTTGCTCCACTGCAGGCCTCCGGCTTGGCACCGCCACCACTCCTGGATGGAAACGATCTGCAGCGACTGGGCCTTCACCCCGGGCCCGCGTTCCGGCGGATCCTGGATGCCGTCTACGACGCCCAGCTGGAGGGCCGCGTCCAGACGCTGGAGGAGGCCCGGGAACTGGCCCTCCGGGTGCATGCCCAACTCGGCCAGGGGACGTGATCGTCGGAGCAGCCTCGTATACTCCAGCACCATGTTTCGCCTGATCCTGCCGTCGCTTCTTGCGCTGGTCCCGGTGGCCCTGGCGGCGCCACCCTCGCCCATGCAGGCCGACCAGAAGGACCCCTCCAAGCCGCCGAAGGTCTACGTGGTCCCGCTGGGCCTGGATGGCAAGGGCCAGATGGGCGCGGACATCCACTCCTCGATCTACGAGAAGGTGGTCAAGGACATCAAGGACAAGAAGCCCGACCTGCTGGTGCTTTCCCTGGACAGCGCCGAGCGCGGCCGGCGCGAGTACTCCGGCGCGGAACGCGACAGTCTGGGCGAGCGTGGCATCAACGACTCCGAGGACCTTCGCAAGCTTCTGGCCCTGTTCAAGAAGGACGTGGGGGACATTCCGCAGGTGATGTGGGTGCAGGATTCGGTGGGCTTCGGCACGCTGCTCGCCTTCGCGTGGCCCAGCATGTACACGAAGAGCGACGCTCGGCTGGGCGGACTGGCCAAGGTTTCGATGCAGGCCAAGAGCAACGACCGCGAGGTGGAGCGCAAGTGGCTGGCGGCCGCCATGAGCATCGCCAACGGCTGCCTGGAGTCCGGCGGGCACCCCACGGTGATCGGCACGGCCATGATGGACCCGGAGCGGATGCTCAGCGTCTCGTTCAAGGGACGCAAGTTCGACTGGACCGGTGACCGCACCGGCACGTTCCTGATCGACGGTGATCCGAACCGCGTGGCCAACTTCGATGCTCGCAGTGCCGAGGATTTCGGCCTCTCCGACGGCACGGCGGACTCGCTGGACGACGTCATGTTCATGCTCGGGTACCGGGCCTACGACGACGCCCTGGTGAAGGGCAACCAGGATGGCACGAAGATCGTGGGTGACTACATCGCCGCCTGGAGGAAGGCCTGGGAGGAGAGTCAGGCTTCCTTCGGCGAGTACGA